>JBBQLD010000007.1:0-31201 GCA_038327555.1 Chitinophagales bacterium | reverse complement strand
GAAAACAATCTTGGCGCGACTCCGAAAGGTATGCTTCGGCATATTATGGTCGGCCTCGATGCGGTATTTGATAAATCCTTTGGTTGAATCTTTATGATCCACGCCTTCTTGGCGGCTACCAGGCAAGTAGATATTTCGGTACGTAAATTGGAAGCCGTTGTCCGTGGTAAGGGTATCCAGACAACTATTTTTTGTCGGTGTTTTCGGACAAATGGGGCATTTGGGCTGCCAATCCAGGGGTTTAATTTTCTTCATATTCAGTCCTTCGGGGATTTCAATATTTAATACTACCGTACTCGCAGGGCCTTCCCCATTGTTCTGAAACTGCACTTTGTAGTCTATTTTTTTGTTGCCAATCGTCCGATAATTGATTCGATTGTCAGAAACGGCGATCGCATTTGGATCATGCGAAGCCACGATTTCCATTTCCAAAATATAGGGCTCAGCAGGTACCGTTGGGTCGTCGGGCACAAAGATTGCCTGAACGTGAATTATGGTGTTCACATCTTTGATCATCGTGGGAGCACCATCGAGACTGAAAAAGAAATTGCGTTTTGCCTTGGCTTCGAGGTTTTCAAATTTCCATGCCCGCTCTTCGCGGTATTTGCCCCTTGCTTCCAGTAAAATGGTTGGAGGCGGGAAATCTCCCCATCCGATAGTTTGTAATTGTGTGGCAGCCAAGATCCCGATCGCCGACCAATCGGCAGCCCAAGGCAAATTTTCGTCTTGCGGGTTTGTGGCAGAATAAAGCGGCGACTCTATTTCCCCAAAACAAGGCCGACTTTCCAGAAATTTAAAGTGCGGTGCAGAGAACTTTTTTTCGTTGAAAAACAGGTGCAAGTTGCCGTTTATGGGCAAGGGGCTTTTGTTTCGATAGCTTAGGACAAAACTCAGCTCCTCTCCAGCGCGAGGATTGGCAGGGGTAGCCATCGCAATGGCCTGATTGGCATTGGGCTCAAAAACATCCTCGAATTCAACAGAAGTGAATGCTCCACGGGTAGCATTTGGCACTTTGCTTTTTTTTCGAGTTGGTTTTTTACCATCATCATAGTGTGCGATAGCATCGAGCGTGGCGGTAAATTCGCCTTCGCGGGCATAGCGGTGGGTAGGTGTTTTTTGCGTGCTTTTGTCGCCATCGCCAAACTCCCAGAGGTAAGTCCAATAGGCTTCCGGGGCACCTGCAATCTGGCTTGTGGCTGGGAGGTTTGGCGTAAACTTATACCCATTTTCGATTGGCATTACACTAAAATCGGCCACGCGAGGCGGAACAAGTGGGGTGTTTTGGCCCAGGAGTGCATTGGAACAAAAAAAGACGAATGCAAATATGGTTAGGTTTTTCATGCGCAGTATCAGGTTGGTTAGTTCTATTTTGGGGTAGTGGCCTTATTTCGACCACGTTACTTCGACAGCAATTTTACGAAGAATTTTTCTAGCCTCTAAGAATTTTTTACCACTAATTGCACTAATTTACACTAATTTGGATAACAAGCTTGTATTAATTTGTGCAAATTTGTGCAATTAGTGGCAAAAGTCAAACGGCCTAACCAGTTATTTTTTCTATAAGTATCGATGAAATAACAACCTCACAATTTGGAGGAGGGCAATTTGGGGTCACACTTTCCAAAAAATCCCCCAGCCTACGATCAGACTGGGGGAAGCATATTGTTCAAAGGATTATACTTCAAAGGGCTAGTGGCAGGGGCACGAAGTCTTTGATAGTTTGGTCAGATTATTTTGAGATGAGACTAGGCGCGACGAAGGATTGTAGCGGGCTCTCCATGACTGAGGCGCAACAAAGTATCAGTTTAAAAGAGTCGAACAAACCGTCAAAGACTTCGTGCCCCTGCCACTAGTACCGCGTCCGGCTAATGGCCTATTCTTTTACTAAACGCCCGGTCCAAATCGCTTGTCCATTGCTCACAGCCCGTACCAAATACATGCCTGATGGGCTTTGGTTGATGGAGAGGGATTGGCGGGTTTGACCTGCTGCTACTTCGATTTGTTGGATCGTGCGACCAGTTAAATCCATGATCTCAATCTGTGCGTCGTTTTCCAGGGCTTGGCCAAATTCCAAGGTCAAATTACCGCTTGTCGGATTAGGGAACAAGGTGGCACTCACCTGCCCGGGAATGTCCTTTGTTGCGCTGGTGCCAATTCGACGGATGCACACATCGTCAATCCGAGACCAGGAGACGTAAGCCCCGTCGTTGACATTGTAGTTGTTCCAAACGCTGATGGTCAGGGTGTTGAAATTTTGCGTGGCCGTCCAAGGCGCAGAAGTGTAGGTCACCCAGCTGGTGCTGAGTACTGGCGAGAGGTAAATTTCATCGCAAGTACCCGAGCAATTCAGGTAACTGCCTGGCAGTCCGGTGGAAGCTCGGAATCGGAAGCGAACGCTGTCTTGCACCGTATTCAACCATTTTCCGCAAAAAGTGACTTCGTAAATGCCGCCCGAGGTGAATACAACGGGTTGTTGAATGCTTTCTCCCACCACTTGATTGCCCCACATCTGGATAGCGCCTGCGTCCTGGCAAGTATCGCCCAGGATAACTTGAGGGGTGTTGGTCCAGGTGGTCCAGTTACTCACGTTGCCTGGGCCGCCGAGGTTGCCAGGAAGGAGTCCGGCACTAAAATTACCGTTCTTTACAATGTTCCCCTCGCACAATTGTGGCTCAGCAGTGACTTCAATTTTGGTGCAAAACTCGTATTTGCAAATTTGACCGTCAATTGATGTCCGCGTGACTACCATGCAAATGCCATAATTTCCAGGACTTGTGTAAGTATGGAAAACGGTCGCGTTGGCTACTGAATTGCTGTTTGGCGAGGCATCGCCCCAGATCCATTCCACCACATCACAAGTGTCCAGCCCAACTGGGGTGAATCCATAAGGATTTGTTCCAGTGACGGTAAAACCTAAATTAACGGCGTTGAAAAAGGTGGAATCGCACAAGCAACCATCTGTCAATTGATCAATGACAATGTCGAAGCAAAACGTGTCGCTGCACATCATGGTGGCAGAGTTTGTTCCGTAGGCATCAACGGTCAAGCAAACAGTGTAAACCCCTGTGCTTGAGTAGGTATGCGTTGGGTTTTGAACGAAACTTGTACCCGCATCCCCGAAAGTCCAACTCCAACTGAAGATCGTTCCGCTCACGATGGTGGACAAATCTGTGAAAGTGATGGTGTTCCCGCTACCTGAAGTCGAGAAATTGGCCACCAATCCAATTGAATCGCAAGGATCTATCGGTAGGTCTTGAATCACAATATCGAAGCAAATCGTGTCGCGGCACAAAACCCCCGCATTTCCGCCTGCGATAATGAGGCAAACAACATACCCGCCGGGGCTGGAATAGGTATGCGTTGGGTTTTGCAAATTGCTGGTATTGGCGTCTCCAAAATCCCAGCTCCAGGAAAAAATGGAGCCGCTCCCAATGGTGGAGAGGTCTGTGAACGTAACCGTGTTGCCACTTACCGAATAAGTAAAATTGGCGTTCAGTCCAAGGGTGTCACAGGGATCTATCTGGGTAGAATTGTGGCAAAATGTCTGTTGGTCGTTGTACAATACCGTCGCCAGACTGGACGGTGAAAAGTCCTGTGGAATGTTGGCAGTTGGTTGCACGGAGCTTGTTGCGGGTTGTCGTGGAATGATGATCGTTTCGGGTGAGTGATAACAATCGCCTTCTGTTTGGCCAATTTTGTTGGTTTTGATTGCGAGGATATTGTAGTCAAAAACATGCGGTTGAATGATCTCATAGGTATGTCCTGTGATGAAATATTCATCTCCAGCATTCGGTTCCACGCGATTGCCCTGGGATGCAAAACCCATCTGGAAAACTCGCGTCCAGTCTACGGAGCTACCATGGTCTGCCATGCGCATCAGCAAACATTGGCCAATTTCTGGCGGGTCGCTCACCCCTGAATCTTCAGCTTTGCCGGTCAGCACGAGGGTGTTGTTTTGGCCAAATTGGAAGTGTGTGGCGGTTTCCAGGGCACTGTTTTGAATGTCGTAATTGTTGGCCCAAACTAGGTTGCCACTGAGGTCAGTTTGCATCATCAGCACTTTGCGTGGGTCGGTACTGCTTGCGTCAAGCGAATACCCGGACACCCACAGACTACCCAGCGCCGGGGCCGGGCCGGAGCAATTGCCTTGAATACAAGTTCCAGCATCGTCTGTATTGGGCGCAATGTCGTAGGTTTTCATCCAGACAACGTTGCCGGTTGGCACTCGAAGACTTAGAATAAAAACCTCCTCATTTCCGCCTGCAACCACCACTTTGCCCGTCACGAAATACTCATTAGGTACATTCGGACAAGCTGATTGAAGGGTAGCGAAGGCCGTCACGGAAGCCACGGTTGGCACGCCATTTACGCGGTAGGTCCATTCCCAGAGCAGGGTTCCTGCGCAATCTGTTTTTACGGCATGAATGAGCGATATCCCAGAAATCGGATCAGATTTTGTACCAACCAGAATGAAATTTCCTGCGCCGTCTTGCTTCACGCAGGCACTTTTTTCGTCCGCGTTAATGTTGCCGATTCGGCGTACCCATTGCGGGTTTCCGGTGGGGTCAGTGAGGGTAAGGAGCATATTGCTGCTTCCACCATTGTATTCGTTTCCAGCGATGATGTATCCTTGGACACCGTTGCAGTTGGTGGCTTTTTCGATCCAGGTGGCGGTTTCACCTACGTCTTGGCCGAGTATTTTGGAGGGGGAAAGCAGGTTGCCAAGTGGGTCGAGGCGCACGAGTTGCATGTCGCCTGCGGGGTTGAAAAGACCGCTTGGATGCTGCGTATTGCCACCAAGGATGAGGTAATTGCCGTTGTTGGCGATGAGGCCGCTCGCGCCGCGTTCGTCGGTGGGTGTAGGGTAGCCGATGGCAGTTTGGAAGGTTTGGCTAAACAGTTGGAGTGTGTTGAAAAGGAGGATGAATAGAAACAGTTTTTTTGCGATCTTCGGGAATTGTGTGCTGAAATTTTTCATAGTAAATCAAGTGAAGAGGATGAAAGTAAATGGATGTTCTTAGGAGGGGATTTACCTTACATCGTGGGGTTTTAAAAACCTTACCCTTTTTTTGTAAAAATTTAGAGGCCCCTCTCCGATCACGATGCTCGTGATCGGAGAGGGGCCTCTAAATTTTCCCTATCTTTCTCCATTAAAATTAGCCTCTCCACTCCGCCATGCGTGGTGAATGGTAGCACGGCATTCATGCCGTCGGGACACGCGCCGTTTACGGCGCAGCACTGATGCGATACTAAAAATCGGGAGCGGAACACATTCATTCAAAGACGGGTTCATTTCTTGCCTCCATCTCCTCCCCCTAAATGAGGTGGAGGTAGTAAAAACAATGAAATATCTTCCGCCACCCTGCTCAAATGATTGATAACCTGATCGTTGGTAAATCGTATCACCCTAATCTCCAGCTTTTCCAACGCTACGGTTCTGCTCTGGTCATACTCAAGTTGTTCTTTGGTCAGATGATATCCGCCGTCAACTTCGACGGCCAACTTTGAGGCATGGCAATAGAAATCGAGAATGAATTTTCCTATTGGATGCTGGCGACGAAATTTATGGCCCTGCAATTTTTTATCCCTCAAAACCTCCCATAGTATCGTTTCTGCGTGGGTCGCGTTTTCTCGGTTATTTCGTGCAAACCTAAAGAGTTCAGGTTTGGCTGCTTGGTGCATTCCTGGGTTTTCAAGTATTATTTTTGGCATTTGGTAACATATTTTTGTTCAGGGAAACAAAAATAAGAAATTTTGGCTGGATTTCAAAATTTCGACACGAATAGGCTAAAGGTTGATTCGTGCTTACCCAAAGACGATTTTTTCTCGCCCACCCCGCCCCCTACCCCTAAAGGGGAGTTTATACCGTTTAGTGCATAATTTGCTAATTTTCAATAAATATGCACTCGAAGGGATAAACTCCCCTTTAGGGGAAGGGGGGACTCTCACTCCACCACCTTAAACGTCGTCCTCCGATTCGTCTGGTGCTCGGCCTCCGTGCAGGAAGTGCAAGAACACAAGGCGGCGGGCTGACTCTCCCCATACCCTTTAGCTGATAATCGACCGGCATCTATTCCTTTAGAAATCAAGTAATTGACCGCACTTTCAGCCCGGCGTTGGGAAAGGTTTTGATTGTATGAATCCGTGCCCCGGCAGTCCGTGTGGCTGCCGAGTTGGATGCGGATGGTGGCATTTTGGCGCAGTACCTCGGCGAGGCGGTTGAGGGTTGGTTCGGCGTCGGGGCGGATGTCCCACTTGTCGTAATCGTAGTAGATGTTTTCCAGTACGATTTCCTTGTTTCGAAATATCTGGTCGAGCACGATTTCAAGTTCAAAGGTTTGTACCGGATTGGCGGGGTCTTTGGCGATGCCTTTGGTACTGAATTTTGCGCTATTGGTAAGGTAACCGTCTATCGAAGCATTGAAATTGTAATCGGTGTTTTCCGCCAGTTCCATTTTGAATAAACCGCTGTCTTTTACCGTAAAGGGTTGCTTTTTACCGTTCCATTCGGCTTGTACAGATGCACCTGAAAGCGGCTTTCTGCCCAAAATTTTGCTGTTCGGATTGGAAGGCTCCGAGAAGATTTTTTCCAGCACGTAACCCTCCAAAATAAGCTTGTAAGCCAGTGGTTTTGTCGGAATGGTATCTACCACGGGTGGTTTGGGCGGCGCTACCCGTTGTTCAAAACGGTAAATGTCGTCTCCGCCACGGGCGGTTTCCAGGGGGCGATTGCTGGTAAAAAAACCGGCCTTGATCAAATCTCCTGGCTTAGGATCCTTGAGTGCCGTCACAGAAGCTCGGTCTACAATGAAGGAAAAATCATCCGCTCCGCTGTTGATCGGAGCCTTGAGGTTCTGTGGTGGCGACCAGGCGTTTTTTTCAGATTTGTAGGTTCTAAAAACATCCAATCCGCCCATACCCGTGTGGCCATCAGAGGCGAAATACAAGGTATCGGCATCGAAGGCTGCGAAGAGCTCGTTGGAGGGGGTGTTCACGCTGCGGGGGAGGGGTTTGGGCGGATCCCAGCCCGTCTCCGTTTTTGGGTTTCGCTGCGCGGACCAAAGATCAAATCCGCCCCAGCCTTCGGGGTCATTGCAGGCAAAATAAAGGGTGTTTCCATCGGCACTGAGTGCGGGATGGAAGTAATTGATTTTTTCTTTTTGGAAAGAGAGCGGCACAGGTACAGACCAGAGCGCATCCGTTCGGCCTTTTTCTGAAAAATAGATTTTGCAATAGGCGTCGTCGCCTTTATAGGCACCTACAGCCCGCACAAAAAACGCCTCCGTTGCGGTCTTATTGAAGCAAGGCGTGCCTTCATTATTGGCGGTATTCCATTGACTGTCAAAAGTTTGTGGACTGGCGCTTTTCGGGTCTGCGATGAAAATATCCATGAACTTATTGCCTGTCCAGCGATAGTTCTCTTTGCCAACGATCATGCTCCGATCGCTGGTAAACACCAGTCGGCCATCATAGTAAAACACGGGTGCGAAGTCGTTTTGAGGACTGTTGAAGGGTACACTTTCGATGCTCCAGCCATTGTCAGGCCGTTCTTTGAGCCAACCTTCCGCAATGGTGCATCCTGCGATTTCCTTGCGGTATTCATAAGGCGAACCAATCTCAATGCCAAGGTTTTTAAAGACTTCGCGGGCTGCTGCGTAGCGTTCAAGTTTTTTTAGGGTGAAAGCCTGTGCTTTGAGGGCTTCCGGGCCAAAATTATTGGCGTAAGCTGCTTCAAACCATGGGAGCGATTTTTCATCTTGGCCCATTCGTCGGTAAGCATCGCCAAGCAGGTAGGCAATATTGCCTTTTTCCTTACGGGTTTTGGCGCGCGGGAATTCTTTTTCGAGCAGTGGCACCGCAGTGGCATATTGTTTTCGTTCGTAGGCTGTGGCCCCGTCTTTTATTTTTAGGGTGTAGGAACAGGCTGTACTTTGGAACAACAGGAGTGCCAGACACAGGCCGACACCTGTGTTCACAACGATTGAAAAGCGTGTTTTTGTGTTCATAATCAAGAAATTGAGCTCGAAATATGGGGCAAAATAGTAGGGTTTTTTATAAAAAGAAAATTGCCTGCCTTGATGACAAAGGTGTTGGTTTTCGATAAATATTATCGGTATGAGTTTTGCCCATAGTATTCCAAACGAGTACTTCGTGTAATTTTGCGGCGCTTTGATGGAAGGCCTTCATCCAAATCCTTTAAAGTAAATTATTCTTAGACGCCCCATAGAACGCAAGTGCTCAGAATCTGGTCTCCAACCACAAATTTCTCACGGACAAATTTCTACATTCAAAAGATGAACAAACTCATTTTCACCCTGCTCCTTGGTCTGCTTCTTGCAGCATGTAAGGATACTCCTAAAGCTGCTACAGACGCCCCGGTTTCCGCGACGCAAGCCCCCGTCGTTTCAGAACCCGAAATTGCTTCGCCTGAAGCACTGCAACAAACCTCAACAAACCTCACAACGAACCTGAAAACGTTGGAGGATTTTCGCACGAAAGTAGACAACCTTCCTGCCAAGGTTAAAAAGGAAAGAGCCACTGAAATAGCAGGAATATATGGCACAGTGGAGGGCCTAATGGTAAAACAAGGAGAAATGCTCAAGCAAATCAAGGCCTCCACCGCACCAGCTTCCGAACGATCAGATGCAGATCCAGCGCTCGATGTAAACAGGCTGAAAGATTATACCAATGCCGCAGCTCGTTACGCTAAAGATATGCAACTGATGCAGGAGGCATTTGATAACATGACTTCCCCTGCAAAAAAACAATAATAGGAGAGGCTATATGGGGGTGCATCTCGGATTTAGGATGCAAATGAATTTAACCGGAAAACAGGAAAATATAGAACCACGAAGCAATTGATCTTAAAAAAGGAGGGCAATTGATCATTTACGCAGTATAATACTTGGTTTTAAATACGCCTGTTTTTCTGTTAAATTTCTCTTTCTTCCAACCGCGTTCCCAAGCCAATAAGCCTAAAATCGCTGCAAGATACCAACTGCCTGCTTGAGCATCTCCTGTGTCACATCCAAATGCGTAACAAAACGAATGGTTTGTGGCCCAAAAGCACTGGCAACTACCCCGTTTTGCTTCAAATAATCCAGAAATAATGCTGGCGTTAGCGGGGATACCAGGTCAAAAATCAGGATATTGGTTTGCACCGGGCGGATGTTGGCCACCCAAGTCAGCTTGGCCAGAACGTCAGCTAATTGGCGGGCGTGGGCGTGGTCATCGCGCAATCGTTCCACATGATGGTCAAGTGCATAAATGCCTGCTGCGGCAAGATACCCCGCTTGACGCATTCCTCCACCCATAGCCTTCCGTACCCGACGGGCTTCGGCGATAAATGCCTGATTACCAACCAACACCGAACCTATTGGCGCACCCAAACCTTTAGACAGGCATAGGGAAATACTGTCCAATTCAGCACCAATGCTGGCCGGAGTATCTCCTGTTTCCACCAATGCGTTGAATAGCCTAGCACCGTCCAAATGAAGTGCGATTCCGTTTTTCTGACACATTTTTCGAATGTCACGAATACGCTCCAGTGGGTAAATACTCCCCCCTCCTTTGTTGCAGGTGTTTTCTATGACAACGAGGCTGCTTCGCGGCAACCAATCATAGCGTGGTTTAATAGCGGCCTCAATCATAGCAGCATTAAGGATTCCGTTTTCCCCTTTCAAAAGGTTAACCCCAATGCCAGAATGGAATGCGTATCCGCCTACCTCGTATTGATAAATATGGCTCATTTCGTCGCAAATCACCTCATCGAGCGGGCGAGTGTGCACTTTGAGTGCGATCTGATTGGCCATGGTGCCACTGGGACAAAATAATGCGGCTTCATGGCCAAACAGTGCGGCGCATTTAGCTTCCAGCGCATTTACAGTGGGATCTTCACGAAATACATCATCGCCCACTTCGGCGATCCACATGGCTTTGAGCATGCCAGGCGTGGGCTTGGTAACGGTGTCAGAGAGTAGGTTTATCATAGTTGGAATACCCTTAAAAAATCGGGGGCGCTCAGTAAAATAAGGCAAGCGGTGCCTAGAATGAGTAGTTGTAAACCACCTTTCCAAGACTCTAATTTAAAAAACAAACCCACTAAAATGATCAAGCCAAACCAGCACTCCATCACCCTAAACCCGATTAGCTTTCATCCGCAAAGCATGATCCGCCAATACCAGCGCAGTCATAGCCTCCACGATGACCACGGCGCGGGGAACCACACATGGATCGTGTCGGCCCTTTCCTTTTATGGTCACGGTTTCGCCTTCAGCATTGAGGGTTTCTTGGTCGCGCATGATGGTCGCCACGGGCTTGAACGCCACCCGGAAATAGATGTCCATGCCATTGGAAATACCGCCCTGGATGCCACCAGAGTGGTTGGTTAGCGTTAATCCCGACTGCCCGGGTGGTGGAGACGCCCTCCTTTGGCTTTCCAAATTTGAGGAGATTGTTGGGTTCGCCGCTATATTGGGGGGCTGAGGGGGGGCAAACAAATCATTGTGCTCGCTCCCTTTCATTTTCACCCCGGCAAAGCCCGAGCCGTATTCAAAACCTTTGGCTGCGTTGATGCTAAGCATAGCCTTCCCGAGATCAGCTTGAAGCTTGTCAAAAACGGGCTCGCCAAGTCCAGGCTGACAACCCCGCACCACCCCGCTGATTACGCCGCCAATCGTATCCCCTTCTTTTCGGATTTTTTTGATGAGTGCAATCATCTTTGCTGCAAGCACAGGGTCGGGGCAGCGCACATCATTGGATTCTGTAAGCGAAAGGTCAAGTTCGCTGTAATCTTTTTTAAGCTCTAAGTTCCCCACTTGGCTCACATAGGCTTGAATGTCTATGCCTTGTGTGCGCAGAAAAAGTTTTGCCAAAGCTCCGGCGGCAACGCGGGCTGCTGTTTCACGAGCACTGCTGCGCCCTCCACCTCGAAAGTCGCGATGCCCAAATTTAGCTTGCCAGGTATAATCAGCATGGCTCGGTCGGAAAGCCGTGGCGAGATGATCGTAGTCGCGGCTGCGCTGGTCTTCGTTAGGAATGAGTAAAGCGATTGGGGTACCCGTGGTGCGGCCTTCAAAAACGCCGCTGAGTACCTGTACGGTATCACTTTCTTTGCGTTGGGTGACAATGCTGCTTTGCCCGGGACGGCGCCGATCCAGTTCACTTTGTATGAAAGCAAGGTCGAAATCAAGTCCTGATGGGCAGCCATCCACCACACAGCCAATTGCTGCGCCGTGTGATTCGCCGAAAGTTGTGACCCGGAAAAGGTGGCCGAAAGTATTGGACATGGAGCAAAGGTGGCGCGAAATTCAGTTTACGAAAGACTTCGCGCTGCGAGAATAACAGGGCAAAAATAGGAAGGCTAAAATTGTGTCGCGGAATTCATTTTATTCGCGGTGCTGGGAACTTGACGGCGAAATGAATTTTGCTTGCGTTCTTTGATGGCGAAATGAATTTTGCTTGCGTTCTTTGATGGCAAAATGAATTTCGCTTTACAAAAAAAGCAGGAGGCCAAAACGAGGCCACCTGCTGCTGCGATGATGATGATTGGATTAACGAATCGAGTTCTGATTCTACCGAAAGCATAAGAGGGTAATGATGTTCGCCCGGGAATTGGGTGTTTTCTTAAAATGTGGTGAGGAGACCAGCCCTACCCCCCAGATGGACTGGTCCCTCGCCCACGGGCTTAAGACCGCATTTGGCCTTAATTTCTTACACAGAATTTGTCCTCGTTTTCCGAAATCGCTTGTACTCGGTGAAAATCATCGGCAGCAGCGTTCGTACTTATTGTAAGGCAACTACTGTGCCACAATTAACAAATGGGAAACATTTTTTTACCGTAAACAGCCACTTAACCGGTTCAATAGAAGGGTTATTTTTGCGATTTAGTCATGAAAATCAATTGGTTATGTCTAAAATGAAATTGACGGACATTTTGGCAGCAGAGTCGCAATGGCACAGCCTTTGAAAGAGGAGAAATCAGCGCTGGTTCAATTGATTTAGGAATTTAGGCCGTTCAATAACCCTGTTCCAGCCACATTAGCCACATTTACCACATTTTAAATTGTCCACATCAATTACCATGCAGACAGGTACTATTTCCGTCCAAACTGAGAACATTTTCCCGATCATCAAAAAGTTCCTTTATTCTGATCACGAGATCTTTCTTCGCGAACTTGTATCGAATGCTGTAGATGCTACCACGAAACTTCAAGTTTTGGCGCAGCGTGGCGAGGTAAAGCAAGAGATCGGCGACTTTACCATTGAAATCATTCAGGAAGCTGAACATAACCGCCTGATCATCCGAGATAAAGGCATCGGGATGACCGAGGAGGAAGTACTTAAATACCTTAACCAAATTGCTTTCTCCAGCGCAACCGAATTTCTTGAAAAATATCAAGATACCGGCATAATCGGCCATTTCGGCTTAGGTTTTTATTCCGCATTTATGGTGGCCGACAAGGTGGAAGTGGTGACCAAATCCTGGAAAGAAGGCGCAGAGGGGGTTCGTTGGACTTGCCTGGGCGACACCTCCTACACCATCGAATCGGTACCCGAAAAAACCGAACGCGGCACGGATATTATCCTGTATATCAATGCGGAAAACAAGGAGTTTTTGGACAAAAATCGTCTGGAAACGCTGCTGGAAAAATACTGCCGCTATCTCCCTATACCCATCCAGTTTGGTACCCGAACTGAATATATTGAAACCGGAGAAGGCGAGGATAAAAAGGAGGAAAGCCTTGAAGTTGCCAACATCATCAATGATATCCATCCAATCTGGAAGCGTCAGCCGTCTGAATTGCAAGATGAGGACTATCGGGCGTTTTACCGCCAAATGTTCCCGATGTCGGCAGAACCCATGTTCTGGATTCATTTGAACATCGATTTCCCGTTTAACCTTACGGGGGTGTTGTTTTTTCCAAAAATCGGAAGCAATGCCATGGAACTCAATCGCAACAAAATCCACCTTTATTCCAACCAGGTCTTTGTTACGGATGATGTGCGAGACATTGTACCAGAATGGCTGCAATTATTGCACGGCGTTATTGATTCGCCAGATATTCCACTTAACGTATCGCGCTCTTATCTTCAGGCAGATGGTAATGTGAAGAAAATCAGCGAGCACATCACCAAAAAAGTAGCCGACAAACTTCACGACCTTTTCAAGGCGGATCGCCCTGGATTTGAACAAAAATGGCGAGATTTAGGTGTTTTTGTAAAATACGGAGTCGTTTCAGACAAGAAATTTGAAGACCGCGCTAACAATTTTTCCTTAGTAGAAAATACGAAAGGCGAGTTTTTACTTTTGAGCGAATACAAGGAGAAAATCAAAGAAAATCAGACCGATAAACATGGGAAAACCGTGGTTATTTACACCAATGACGTAGAAGGACACCATGCCCAAATCGTAGCCGCAGAAGCTCGTGGTTATGATGTACTTCGCCTCGACACCGTGCTAGACAACCATTGGATGCAGCAGTTGGAATACCGTTCTGAATTAGGCCTGGTCTTCGTGCGCGTCGATTCTAATACCGCCGACAACCTCGTGCAAAAGGACGAAAATCGCGAATCAGTCCTTTCCGAAGCGGAACAAACCAATGTAAAATCAATTTTTGAAAAAGCCCTTAGCGGGCAAGTTGGTGCGTCTATAGAACTATCTCCGCTCTCGCCAGACGAACAACCTGTGCAAATCGTGAAACCTGAGTTTATGCGTCGAATGAAAGAAATGCAATCCATGCATGGCATGGCCGGGCTGGGCGATATGCCGGATTCCTACAATGCGGTCGTGAACTCAAACCACCCGCTGATTGTGAATAAACTCTTGAAAATCACGGAAGAGGCAGCGCAGATAGGATTTTCAAAATACTTGCTTCATCTTGCGCTGCTGCAACAAGGGATGCTTCGTGGGGAGGCCCTGACGGGTTTTGTGAAAGAGACTTTAGGGAAACTTTAGTCAAGCTTATTACATTAAGAAATCGTGAGAACGTACAGCATGCCATTGAGGTGCGCGGTACGTTCTCTTTCTTTGGCGGATAAAAAGGCAATCTTGTATGCGAAAATGCTTACGCAAAATGGTTTATGGCCTACTTGTCCTCCTCTTGGCATGGACTATTGCTGTACAGTTCGGCTGCTTTGCCATGCGCACTTCAGATGCCGATTGGATAAAAAAATTGCAGAAAAAAGGCCAGCCCCTTTCCCCTCATTTTTTGGATGTTAAAACCGAAAATGGCCGGAATATTCATGTGGTGACTATAAATGCCGCCGACTCGTTGCCGCTTGTGGTAATGTCGCATGGCTCTCCAGGGGCTTCAGATGCATTTATTGATTACCTGGCAGACACAATACTAACCCGGAAGGCTCGGTTGGTAACTTATGATCGCCCAGGATTTGGCTACACAACAGGCTTTGGGAAACCCGAACCTTCGCTCGAAGCGCAAGCAGCCTCGGTGCATGCTATAGCCAAGCAACTCGCTCCAGGTCAAAAAATAATCTTGGTGGGGCATTCTTTAGGAGGCCCGGTAATTGTCCGCTTTGCCATGGATTATCCAGCACAAACAGCAGGCTTGGTCATCGTGGCAGGTTCTGTTGACCCGAGACAAGAAGAGCACCCTTGGTGGCAAACGGTGATAGATGTTCCGCCAGTTAAATGGCTTATACCAAAAGCATTGTGGACAAGTAATGCCGAGATAATTCCCTTGGAAAAAGAGTTGGAAAAAATGCTGCCGTTATGGCCAAAGATCACCTGTCCAGTGACCATCATCCATGCCATCAACGATCAACTCGTGCCAGTGGGAAATGCCGATTTTGCCCAAAAAATGCTGATAAACTGTCCAAATTTGAAGCTGGATATCCTGCGGGATGGGGATCATTTTATTTTATGGAGCAGAAAGGAAATAGTAATCCGAAACTTGGTTCAAATGCTTGAGTCGGAATAATCCCCCAACCTAGGCTCACTCAGTGATTGCACCAAAGACAGCGTGTCAGTGCTTTTTTGAACAGGATATGGAATTGCAGGTATCATCTTTCAAAGCAAAAGTACAGTCTTAACGCTCATATTACAATACACAGCTCGAAAAAACCTTCAATTTGAACTCGACACTTTCTCAAATTTCCAACCCTCACTTTTTAGCTTCTCCAACACTTTCGGCAAGGCAAAACGCATTCGGGTTTCTGCTTTCAAGCTGTCATGGAATAGTACAATTGAGCCCGGCTGAATGTTGTCCAACACGTTTTGCAAACATTGCTCGGGAGAAATATTTGGGTCAAAATCCCCGCTCAACACGTCCCACATCACAATGCGATATTGAGATTTCAATAAGCGGGTCTGCGAAGGTTTCAAGGTGCCGTAAGGTGGGCGGAATAAGGGACTAGCGACCATTTCTGCGCAGCGCTCTACATTCTCCAGATAGTCTGAAGTGTTTGTTTTCCAACCTTTTAGGTGGTTGAAAGTATGGTTTCCGACGGCATGGCCCTCAGCTAAAATTTGCTGAAAAATAGCAGGGTGCTTCTGCACATTATCGCCAACACAAAAAAACGTGGCTTTGGCTCCAAACGCGCCGAGGGTTTCTAAAACCCATGGGGTCGCTTCAGGAATTGGTCCGTCATCGAAGGTAAGAAAAATCACTTTTTCCGATGTAGGAATATGCCAGGTATAATTGGTTAGTAAATTTTGTAGGAGTCGAGGTGTTTTAGAAAGGTACATAATATTTTACGGGTGTCAGTATAGGGCGTTCACAAACCTACGTTGTTCCGGATTTTATGGCAGTTTTGGTTGAGGATTGACATTTTGCGAAACGTAGTTTCTGCAAGACAGCAAATGGGGATCAAAAGGTTAGGGTGCGGTGCCGTTTTTTTTATGAAAATTTCATGCTTCTATTGTGCCAGAATCCGACAAGTTGACAACTCCTCATCAGACCTACCAGAAAACCGTTATTTTTGCCGCTTGTTCACAATGCGCGACGGCTCGACATTATTCGATCGCCGCGTTTTTTGTCAAGTCTAACCCCTCCAAACCACCGAATAGTCAAACTTTCAAATCAACTTTCTGTGGTTCGCGTAAGATTTGCTCCTTCTCCCACTGGCGCACTGCACATCGGCGGTGTGCGTACGGCTTTGTACAACTACCTTTTTGCCCGGCAAAAGGGCGGAACATTTATTCTTCGTATCGAGGATACAGATCAGGGCCGTTATGTGCCAGGAGCGGAAGATTACATCATTGAAGCCCTTCGATGGGTAGGCTTGCTTCCGGATGAAGGCGTGGGTTTTGGTGGTCCTGACGGCCCGTACCGTCAAAGCGACCGCAAGGAAATTTACCAGAAACATGCGCACGAACTTGTGCAACTGGGCCATGCATATTACGCATTCGACACGCCGGAAGCATTGGATGTACAGCGTCAGGCAGCCGAGCATTTTACCTACAATCATTTGACGCGCACTGCTTTGTCCAACAGCCTGACTTTGGGTGTTGCGGAGTCAAAACGCCGCATTGAAGCGGGCGAAAATTTCGTTATTCGCTTGAAAGTTGAACCAGGGCGTAGTATCCACATCAACGATCTGATCCGTGGGGATGTGGTATTTGAGAGCAGCGAATTAGACGATAAGGTACTCTTAAAAGCGGATGGGATGCCGACTTACCATTTAGCAAACATCGTGGACGACCACCTAATGCGAATCACACACGTGATTCGGGGGGAAGAATGGTTGCCCAGTACGGCACATCATGTGTTGCTTTATGAGGGTTTTGGCTGGCAAGCTACAATGCCGCTTTTTTCGCATTTGCCCTTGATTATGAAACCGGTAGGCAATGGGAAATTGAGCAAACGCGATGGGGCCAAATTTGGCATTCCGGTATTTCCACTGGGCTGGAAGGGCGAAACTGCGGAAGAAAGCTTTGGTGGTTTCCGCGAAGCAGGGTTTTTGCCAGCAGCAGTGGTCAATTTCCTCGCATTATTAGGCTGGCATCCGGGAGGCGATCAGGATGTGTTCTCCATGGAAGAATTGATTCAATTATTTTCTATTGAGCATATCGGAAAGAGTGGGGCGCGATTCGACTATGAAAAAGCAAAGTCGTTTAACCAAAAATATATCCATGCAATGGATAATGCGGCCTTAGCAGCCCTGGTTCGGCCACTTGCTGAGGCAAAAGGGTATCAGGTTTCTGAGGCGTATTTGGAGAAAGCTGTTTCTTTGATGAAAGAACGCGTGACGTTTTTGACTGAAATTGTCGAAACAGGGTACTACCTCTTTGAACCCGTTCGGGAATATGATGAAGAGACCTTGCAAAAGCGTTGGAATGGCGACATAGCAGCAGTTTTTGCTGAATTAATAGAAAAAGTGGCTACTTTTGATCTCTTTAAAGCACTGGAATTGGAAGAAGCTGTGAAAACTTTCATTCAGGAAAAAGGCGTGAAACCTGGCGATATTTTGCCTTTGTTGCGCATTGCCTTGGTTGGTACCATGAAAGGACCAGCGGTGTTTGAAACTATGGTAGTGCTTGGACAGGAAGAAACAGTGGCGCGGCTGAAGGCTTTTCTGAAACGTTGAATTCAAGTTATACTAATTTATGAGCAAATCAAAACCGACTAAAACCCCTGCAAAACCTGCACCAGCTCAAAAGGACTTGAAGCAGGTGAGCCTACATATCAACGCTTTTGGCGAGATCATTCGAGATGTAAAAACGGATCATATCAATACGTTTTTAGATGAAAATGTGCCAGATAAGAAGCTTTCAGAGCCGTAAGTTTCTAATGGCAACTTGAAGCCTTTAACTTTATACCCATACCCAACCCGTCCGTATGATAAACCGATTACGCAAAATTTTGCGGGCAATGCCCTTCTGTGTGGGCCTATTGCTCTTCTTTCTGCCCAACGTATGGCTCAGAGCCCAACCTTCTTTTTTCAATTTCAGTTATACCGGGCCTACCACGCTTTCAGTTGGCCCGACCTGTAGCTCCATGTTGCAGGGCAATGTACCAAACCCTGTGGTGTCTTCCACCGTTGGCGCCACCATCACTATGTCGATGTTCGATCCCGTAGCATCCATGTTTCAGTACAATGACTTATTTACTTCTGGAACTACAGCCCACGTTTATTGGTTTGTGAAAGACGATGCTGGGCGTTCCTTTACCTATGAGTATTTCATCAATTTTGTAGACAATTCCCCACCAACCTTCAATTTAACGGGTGTTTTTGATACGCTTGAATTTAGCTCCATTGCGCAAGTCCCCGTACAGACCGCCCTTCCAGTAACCGACAATTGCACGCCGGTAACGAATCAAACCTTTAGCGGAACAGCCGGACCGGCTATCTGTCAAAGTGGCATCATTACCCGTACCTGGATGGCCACGGATGCCAACAACAATACGGCAACTTTTACCCAAACCATCATTGTTTATAAAGATTCGCTGCCGCCCCAGATTACGGGATATCCAATAAACGGCTCAGCGCGTTGCGAACAATTATCTACCGCTTACCCCATTTGGCTGGCTACCCAAATTGCCACCTTCGCCGCCACAGATGCATCTGGTGTGGCGTCGCTGACCAATAATGCACCAGCCGTTTTCCCTGCGGGCTGCAAAGTGCCACTCACCGTACGATTCAAGGCGGTGGATAACTGCCAGTTTCAGCAAAATGTATTTGTAACCTTCTCCACTTCCGACACGAAAGGCCCATTGGTGGTTAAGCCGCCAAAAGATACCGTAGCGTACTGCTCCCAAAGCGATAACGAACTGCTAAAAATCCGGGAATGGATCAATAAAAAGGCCTATTCCGAGGCCTTTGATTCTTGTTCTTTTCCTTTGACTTTCACGATGAAAATTGGTGGAGTTACCCGCGACTCCGCACAGGTGGTCGCTTCATTTTTGGCCTCGTTTGCAGGCGGTTGCAGTACTCAAAATGTGGGTAGCCAAAGTTACAATAAAGTTCACGGACTCATTTCTGTAGACTTTTTTGTGAAAGATGCCTGCGGGAATGAGACTTTTATGGGCAATGCCGATTTTGGCGCGATAGACACTTTGCCGCCAGTAATAACCGGCACAAATGCCACGGAACAATGTGGTGCTGCGAACGATCAAACCGCCCTTCAGAATTGGATAAATGCCTATGGAAACGCCACCGTGATAGAAGATTGCTCCAATTTTACCTGGACGAATTTCTCCTTTGTCAATTCGACCGGTCAGGTAGGAAGTGGCAATTTCAATACAGGCCCATATCCGACCGTTCAGGCAAATAATTGCAGTTGGTTTACCAATGTGACGTTCCGGGCTACGGATGATTGTGGCAATAGCAGCACCATTACGTTGCGTTGGAGCATTATTGATACACAGGCCCCCGTGTTTTCGGGCTTGCAGCCGAATATCACAGTTTACTGCCCCAATCCTCTGCCAACAGTCCCCGCCGCTATAGTCACCGATAATTGCGACGCGAACATAAATGTCATATTTTCAAGGGTTTACAAAGACAGCCTTTGCGCAGGTTCGTATACAGTGCTGACCACTTGGACCGCTACTGATGATTGTGGAAACTCGGCCTCCGCTACACAAAATATCTTTGTGAGTGATACTACCCGCCCTGTTTTTACCCTCATTCCAGCAAATAGAACCTTCCGCTGCGATACGTTTGTGCTGCCTCCTGTCCCGGTTATGAGCTTGAATATTGTGGCGACCGACGGATGCAGCCCGGTGGTGAGTATTACCACAACAACCAATTCTTTTCAAAATCCTGATCCTGCGGTTTGCGGTCATTACAGTTACAATATTGTACGCACTTTCACGGCCTCAGATCAATGTGGCAATACCCGAACCGCTTCCCAAACCATTTCAGTCATCGACAATCTCGGGCCGGTGCCAGGTGGGGTTTTGGATACCACAGCCCTGTGCAGCGCGCTCTTGCCTTTCCCGGCACCTGTCCCCAATGCCACAGATGCATGTAGTGGGCTTACTGCGCCACCAACGAGTACCGGGCAAACGCCTACTCCCGGGGGGTGTACGGATCAATATACAATTAGGGTGCATTGGGTTGCAAGCGATGTATGCGGCAATACCACGACATTTAACCAGATCGTGCGGGTCATCGATACGGTGCCACCTGTGCTAATGAACATACCGCCTAATATTACGGTGGAATGTGATGCAATCCCGACCTCACCTGAAACCAGTTTGTTCAACGCAATGGACAATTGCGACAATTCGGTAACGGTGAACCTCGTGGAAACCGAAATCAGAAACCCTGACACAACGACCTGCGCGCACTGGAGTGAGTACATCGTGAAACGATCATGGACAGCTACCGACAACTGCGGTAACAGTCGGACGTATACCCAACTCATTCAAATTGAGGATACTACCCCACCTGCCATTGTGCCACCGCCAGCCATGATGTTTGCCAATGATATGGGAGACTGTGGTGTGGATTTGATAATTCCAGCGCCAATTTCGGTGATGGACGTTTGTAGCGACCAATTCAGTGGAGCGGTGATTTCTGCTGTAAAACCCTTGGTTCAAGCGGGGCCAGGTTCCCCGTTCAATACGCCTGTGGCGAGTATGGCATTCCAATTGTTTTCGCCCAATGGGTTGCCGTTCCAACCCGCAATTGCTGGTCCGGTTACCGAGTTGAGGATTATCATTGAAAAGGCTGACGCAGAGGGTCCAACGGAGTTTTTTAATGTCTTTGATGAAAATAATGTCCTTCTAGGTACTGCAAATACCAATTCTCAGTGCGGAGATAAAACGACCGTTTTCCCTTTGACGCCCAATCAATTGAACGCATGGCTTAGTGATGGGGTGGCTAATTTCAATGTGGTTCCTAATGGTACCGGGTCTTTGGCAATCAATCCTGTTTGTCCTGGGGGTAATGTGACCGCTCGCCTGGTGTATACCTACTCAAGTTCTGATGTTCCAATTGCGCTGACTTATACCCTGGATGGTGGAACCTCCCAAAATTTTCCTCCTTCAGGGCCGACTTTTTTAAATGCGGGAACGCATACCGTGATCTACACTGCCACGGATTGTTCAGGCAATTCCGCTACTTCATCGGTTCAAATCACGGTGAATGACACGCAAAGCCCCAACATTGCTACACTGGCCAATATCGTGGCCTTTACCGGACAAAACAACTGCGAAAGCGTCATCCTGTTGCCTTTTCCTGCAATCACGGAGAATTGTGCCATGTCAGCCGGTTTAAGTCTTGCCTCAGCCGTGCTGCCGCTTCAATTTGAGAATGATCCAAATGTGGGGATTGTGGCAGCTGACATTTCTCCGGCTTTGACCGGAATAGTCCCGAATGCTGTGGGAACGGGCATACTTAAAATTAGACACAAGGGCGATAATGTGCAATTGGGCGAGTTTTTCAATGTGTATGATGAGGTCGGGGCTTTATTGGGGTCGACAGGGCAGGGAACGATGCTGGGCGAATGTGCTACGTTTTTTGAAACAAACATTCCCGTCACGGCTTTGCAGATTAATAACTGGGCATCCATGGGCGGAGCCTTGGGAAACACTTTTTTCTACCTCGAATCAAATCGAGACATCATCAATTTCTCCAATTTTGTAAGCAATTGCGCGCCACTTTTGCCCAATGGGACTGATGGGATCAGCCAAATTCAAGTCGTTTTAGAATATAGCTATGCCGTGATTAATTATGCTATCAAAAACGCTACGAATCAGGTCGTTTCATCAGGGGCAATCACGGGCACTACCACCAAAGACACGCTTTCGCCCGGAAATTACACGGTAATGTATACGACCACCGACAATGCCGGGCTGACAGGTATGACCACATTTGCCGTTACGGTACGAGATACCGTGAAGCCAAAAGCTTTATGCCAGCCTACTTTAACCATCTTTGTTAATCCCGCTGGGCTTCCGTTTTACACCCTGATCCCTACAGAGATAAACAATGGAAGCTCAGACAATTGTACGCCTACCGCAAATCTACTTTTTGGTCTCTCGCCCAATATGTTCAATTGTAATCAGGCGGGCAGCAATTTTAATGTGACCCTCACAGTAAGAGATACCTCAGGCAATGTTGCCAATTGTGTAACGATTGTTCGAGTCGAGAATAAAAAACCCGATCTGAGTTACGTTCCGGTTTGCGAAGGTGGAATATTGCAGCTTTTTTGTACTCCGGCTGTTGCTGCGCCTAATACATTCACTTTTCAATGGGCAGGCCCTGGAGGCTATTCGAGTACAGATCAAAATCCTATTGTGACGCCTAATGCTATGGGTATCCACAATGGCACTTATTGTGTGACGATCACGGGCGCAACGGGTTGCACCTCGTCTTCTTGCATCGTAGTGTCTTTGGCAATTCTTACGAACACTCCAGTACTAACTGGGAATGGCACTTCATTTTGTCCAGGTCAGAATATAGTGTTGATGACAAACTCTTACAATGGAATAAACGTAAGTTATCAATGGCTTCAGGACACTCCAACAGGCTTAGTAGCCTTGGATACCACCGTTACCATTACTACGTTCACCATTCAAAACCTTGCGCCTGGTACTTATACATTCTATTTGAAAGTATTTGCCAATGGTTGTGCTACCGCTTTATCCAGTCCGTTCATCCTGACGGTTCAAACCACGCCATTAGCGAACGCAGAACCAGAAACACAACAAAAATGTGAAGGAGAGTCCATTTCGTTACAGTCTCCAACGCCTCCAACAGGTGGGCTTACTTATTTGTGGACAGGGCCAAACAATTTTACAAGTATTTCCCAAAATCCTTTGGTGACGCCGAATGCAGTGAAAACCCTGCATGAAGGGAAATACATCCTGGTGACCAAACGCAATGGATGTTTTTCAAACCCCGACACGGTAATGGTGAACATCAATATGAAACCACCTAGGCCAGGTGTTGGGGGCAATGTAAATGCCTGCGCGGGACAAACGGTGACCCTTGTTTGCAATAATCTAAATGCTTCACAATATCTCTGGACGGTTCCTAGCCCTTCTGGGCCAATAGACATTATCACCACCGCCAATATCCTTCAAATTCCTAACGTTGGGAATCAGAATGAAGGATGTTATTCTGTGATTGTTTTTGTTGGGGGCTGTTATTCGGACGCATCAGACCCGATTTGTGTGAATGTGCATGATATTCCAGTGGTAACGCCAAGTTCTAATTCCCCAATTTGCCAGGATTCATTGTTGCAATTGTCTGCCTCCTTTTCTTCAGAAGTGCCCCTTTCCTGGTGCTGGACTTTCCCGAATGGCTCGCTCCATTTTTTCCAGAACCTGACTGTTCCTAACGGCGCAAGTGGTACGTATCAAATCGTTGGAAAAACCTCCTTTGGATGTGCTGATACAGCCACTCTAACGGTAAACAATGTAATGCCACCGAGTATCACAGCTATAGGAAACAACGCTCCAGCCTGTTGTGATGGCACAACGGACGCAATCCTTTCTGCCACAGTGAGTTCGCCGAATCTGCCACTTTCATTCAAATGGACAGGCCCAGCGGCTTTTGGAACCTCTACCTTGCCTAACCCCGTGATTGCGGATGTTTGTACCCTATACAATGGGCAGTATACGCTGATTGTTAAAGATGGCTTTGGATGCCCATCCTTGCCAGCCACTACGGAGATTAATATTCAAGCACCACCCGTCACGCCTGTTTTGCTCGTCAATCCAACTCAACCCGTGTGTGCAGGAATCAATGTGCTGCTCACGATTAGCAACCCAACACCCGGAGCGACGTATACCTGGAATAGACCTGGCGGCTTTAGCGATACGATTACGACTACAGCCTTTTTGTCCAATCCAAATGCTCAGGCTTGGCATAGTGGGGCATACACCGTCCAGGCAGTTTCCGGCAATGGCACTTGTCAATCAGGCTCGTCAAATACCATAACCTTGACGGTAAATGCGATTCCTCCTACGCCAACGATCAGCAGTAATTCGCCGGTATGTCAAGGGGGCGTATTGAACCTTTTTGCTTCGTCAATTCCCGGCGCAACCTATGCTTGGACTGGGCCGGCAGGATACAATGATCCTAACGCTAACCCCGAACGTCAGCCCGTGACGCTTACGATGGCTGGGATCTACACGGTTAAAGTAACCAAAAATGGCTGTTCATCACCAGAGACCTCACTTACGGTGGAAGTGGTACAAACGCCAAATACCCCACTAATTGCCACACCACTCCCCGCTATTTGTATAGATGGCCCCATATCTGCGTTTTTAAACATCATAAACCCACAAAACGGGATGATGTACACCTGGGAGGATACTACCTCAGGTATAGACTTGCAATCTTCAACGGCTACAAGCTTGAGCCTTGGGCTGCCCAATGTATTGGCCCTTGGGCCGGGAACACACATCTTCCGGGTATTCGCGATTACCCCTGGTCCACTCGCGTGTAGGTCAGCAAATTCTATTGCTGTCGTAGTTAAATTCGACACCATTCCGGCCAATATCAATGCTTTTGCCGGGATAGATCGCTACGCCTGTGTTGGTAATCCAATCCTTTTGATGGCTACTCCACCAACAGGTACTGTAACTGGATTATGGGCGCAGATTCCTACGCCTCCTACCGTTACGATCGATAATGCCAATGCGCCAAATGCTTCTTTTGAAGGCGAGGCAAACACGATTTATACCTTCCAATGGAGCCTTTCCAATGGTGCTTGCATGGATTATGATCGGGATACCGTGGTGATTACCGCTCAAAACCCGGAGCCAGCTTTTGCAGGATTTGACACATTTACTTGTGAGACGACCAGTATTAGATTAAATGCTACCCAGGGTACCACTGCCCAAGGATATTGGACTCAGAGTCAGGGTCAAGGTGGTTTTGGAATCATCATTGACGAACCCAATAATCCAAATACCACGATTAGCGGAAACCTTCAATATGGTCAAAACTATGCTTTCACATGGGTAATTGGCAACATTGGCTGCGGCGAAAATAGTGATGCCGTAATTGTGCATATTTATAGTTTTAAAGCAAATGCGGGTTCCAATCAATTTATTTGTAGCAACAATGATTGTACAACATTGACCGCTTCTCCGATTTCAGGTTTTGAACTTGGAAAATGGACTAGCCTCTCAGGTGGGGGAATCATCTCTAGTCCAGGCCTTGACACAACCGAAGTTTGTGGCTTAAGTCCGGGTAAGAATATCTTTAGCTGGACTACAAATGATGGGGCTTGCGGGGATCGATCTCGGGATACTATGGAGGTATATTACGAAATATTCCCTACGGCGAATGCTGATGATATTATCGTACCCTTTGGTGCTACAGCGGAATTTAATGTGCTTTCCAATGATGTTTTACCCAGTAATTTCACGATCATGGTTACGATGCCGCCTTTAAACGGCATCATATCAGAAACCAGCACTGGGGTTTATATCTTCCGTCCGGGTTCGGGCTTCACGGGTACTGATGTGCTTACTTATCGTATTTGCAATACCAATTGCCCTGATGCCTGTAGTTTTGCTAATGTGACCTTCTCTGTAGGTGCAGCACCAGCATGTTTTATTCCGACTATAATAACTCCTAATGGCGATGGGTTCAACGATGTTTTCACGATTCCAACCGTGTGTACGGTTGGGGAAGGAGAAGCCAATCTGGAAGTCACCATTTTCAACCAATGGGGGGATCTGGTCTTTCACGACAAACCGTACAGAAATGACTGGGGCGGAACCTACAACACAGCAGAATTGCCAGCAGGAACCTATTATTTTGTTGTAAGGCTCAACGAAAGAGATACACCCAAAACGGGCTTTTTGTTGATTCAACGATAAACCACGATTAGCCGTGACCCTTTTTTAAATGGGTCACGGCTAAAAAATCAACATCATGAAAAAACTTTTCCTTTCCATATCCTTTCTCGCCCTTGCGTTTTTTGCTGCTGGGCAGCAAGAGCAGATGTATACCCAGTTCATGTTCAACAAACTGGCCTACAACCCGGGTTACGCGGGCAGCTTTGTATCGCCCACACTGACGGCTTTGTACCGCAACCAATGGATGGGGCTAGATGGCGCACCCAAGGTTATGGGGCTATCGTACACACAGCCCTTGCTTAATAATCGAGTGGGCATTGGCGGCAATATCTCCCGCCAGACCATCGGGATCAATACGAACCTTACCATCGATTTGGCTTATTCCTACCGAATTCAATTAAAGCGCGGCACTTTGGGCGTGGGTTTGCAAGCAAGTATGCGCAACATTCGCCAGAACTGGGCAGATGCGCGCATTATCGCCATCGACCTGAATGACCCTGGCATTCCTTTGGATCCGAAGAGCAAGTTTGTGCCAAATTTTGGTGCAGGAGTGTATTACAATGCCTATACCGAACGTTGGTATGCAGGCATTGCGCTGCCCCGTATTGTAAGCAATAGCATTGATTTTTCTGAATTTGGCGAAGTGCTTTCCCGGGAGGTGCAACATATTAATGCGATGGGCGGAATTAAATTTGAAGCAACGGAAGATCTTGAAGTGACACCACAAGTGCTACTCCGCTATGCTATTGGTGCTCCATTTGATGCGGAAATGAATCTGAGTGCCTTGCTTTATAAAAAGTTTTATGGAGGCCTCACCTATCGGGTTGGTGGCGACACGAATTTTGCAGGAGAAAGCATTGATGCGGCTTTAGGGTTTCAGGTCATCGATAAACTGTTCTTTTGCTTTTCTTACGACATTGGGCTTACCCGACTCCGGAAGTACAACAACGGCTCCATAGAAGCCACTGTGCGTTGGTGGTTCAATCCACCAGATGATGTCGTGCCGGTGAAGCCAGCAAGGCCGTTTTAAAATGAATGAGGGGTTGGAAAGCGTTTGCTTTCCAACCCCTCATTCGTTTTAGTTGACCATTATTGGGACTATCGCAACATCCTATTCCTTAGGAGCCGTCTTCACCGTGCAACCCACCGACTTTGTACATATTGGGTCTGGGTTTTCGCCATTAATGAGTGCGTTCACTGCATTTTCCACCCAGCGCTTGGTGCTACTATTGGGGGCCTCTGCGTTATTATCAATGGCTCCAATGTAGCGCACCGCACGGTTTTCGTCCAGTAAAAATACATGTGGAGTACGGGTGGCACCAAACTTTGGATATACCGTTTGCGCTTCATCGAAAAGATAAGCAAATGGGTAATGTTTGGATTTGGCACGTTCCTGCATTTTTTCAAAACTATCTTCTGGTGCAACAATTGGACTGTTCGGATTGATCGCCACTACTGGGTAACCCAGCGGGGCAAAATTCCGATGCAGGTCAATGATGCGTTGCTCATAGAGTTGTGCGTAAGGACAGTGATTGCAGGTAAAGACGACGATTATACCCTTTGCGTCCTTGTAGTCTGAGAGTGAGACAGTGTCGCCACTCACATTCTTGAGGGAAAAATCTTCGGCAATATCGCCAACAGCGTAACCGATTGGAGTTGAAGCACTTATTGTGAGCAGTAAATATGCCACGAGTGCCACCGGAAGGAGGAGGGGGGCTTTCATGAAAATAAAATATTAAAAACTGTGTAAAACGATGCGTGAAACGGGACTAATCTCGGTTGTTGCGAAAAAAATCAAACATTTGGAAACAATGGGGATACTTCTATTTTTTGCCGCCGCTTAGGTCATCACATGTAAATCTTTTACCAATGAACAGGGAAGCAGAATCCGTAACAAGGGGACGGACAAAAGCTTCCAAATCTTCAAGGTTTTCAAATTTACCTAAATTGAAACGACGTTTTTTACCTTTCAATACAAGTGTGGCTGGAATAGCTCCATCCCACTCGGCATGAATCAAAGGTATCCACGTATTCAAGTCCTGATCAGCCATTAGCGCGACTTCTGACTTTAACTGCTGGCTCTTCAAAAAAGGGATAAACTTTTTTTCAAGTTGGCTTTTAAAATCAAGACTGACTAATACAATCTGCACATTTTGAGCACCGTAATAAGCACGAAGCTCATCAAAACAGGGCAGTTCTTCCACACAGGGTTTGCACCAGGTGGCCCAAAAGTTGAGCACAAGCGTGGTGTCACCTGCGCGGTTGATGCGCGATTGTAACTGTTCAAGATTGTCGTAAACAACAAAGTCTTGGGCTCGTAAAGACGAGCTTTTGCAGAGTAGTGCTGCAAAGAGAATTAATACAAGGGAAGACCGAAACGGGTGTACCATGAGAGACATGAGACAGGGATATTAAAAAAAACATTGCAAGGAACGAAGATTTGTGAAAACGTCAAGTGATTTAACATTTATTTCTGACGAAAAAATGATAATGACCTTGAAAAAGGAAAAAACCCTCGCTGCAGCTACTGCAACGAGGGTTTTTATTTCCACAAATATTTTATCACTTAGGCAACTTCGAGCAAAGACTCAGGATGTACGATGCTGTAATCTACCAAGATGCGGCCACAGTGTTCGCAGGCGATAACCCGCTTGTGCAAGCCGATTTCAAGATGCACTTGAGGTGGTACGTTGTTGAAGCAGCCACCGCATGAATTGCGCTCTACCGTAGCCACTGCAATACCATTGCGGTAGGTACGACGTGTTTTGTCGTAGGCGTTGATCAACCTAGCTTCAATGCCTTCACGCAGTTTTTCACTTTGCTTGTGCAGGCGTTTTTCTTCGCCTTCTGTTTTTTCGATCACGCCTTGCAACTCCACCTTTTTGGCTTCGAGTTCTTTTTGCTTGGCTTCGAATTTCGCCTCAGCGATCATAAGGCTCTCCTTTTTGCCCTCAAGACCACCTTTTGCCTCACGCACGCGCTTTTCAGAGAGTTGAATATCAAGTTTCGCCAATTCGATTTCCTTCTGCAAGGCTTCGAACTCGCGATTGTTTTTTACCTCCTCAAGTTGTTTCTGGTATCGTTTGATGTTCACATCAGCCTCTTTCGAGGAAACCTGCATCTTGGATATTTCCTGCTCACTTTCTTTGAGCACGGCCTTCATTTTCTTGATACGGGTGTCGAGGCCCGCTACTTCGTCTTCCAAATCGGAGACCTCCATCGGGAGCTCGCCTTTGAGGATTTGGATCTCATCTAGTTGTGAATCATTCTGCTGTAAATTCCACAGCATGGTGAGTTTGTCGGCAATGGATGCTTCTACGGCCATTCTATTGAGTATGTGAGTGGTGAGTGGTTGGGTATTTGTTTGATTGAGGATCTGGGTACTTGGTTGGTTATCAACGGTTTTTTAAAAATAAAAGACCGGATTGGTGTTCTTTTCTGTCAAATGGAGCGCAAAAGTAGGAAATTTTTCTTGTACTATATCGCGTAAAAGTTCAATGGTAAATTGCTCGCTCTCATAATGGCCCACATCAGCGATGACCAACTTGCCCTCAGCATCGAAAAACTCGTGGTATTTGAAGTCTGAAGACACGAAAGCATCGGCCTTGGCGCGGAGTGCTTCAGATAGGAGAAAACTGCCTGCTCCACCACAAATGGCCACTTTTCGTACGGTTTTGCCCCGAAGTGCCGTGTGCCGGATGGTATTGGTTTTTAAATTCTTTTTGAGGTGCTGAAGAAATTGAGCTTCGTCCATGGGTTTGGGCAAATTCCCCAACAATCCAGCCCCTATTTCAAAATCGTCAGGCTTTGGGGCTAAAATTCTTGTTTCTAAAAGACCGATTTTTTCAGCAATTTTTGCGTTTACCCCCTGTCGGTACACATTGTCAAGATTGGTGTGAATGGCATAAATGGCTATATCATGCCGGATGGCCTGCATTACGGTTCGCTCAACATAGCTCGCACCGTTGAATCTTTTTAAGCCTCGAAATACGATTGGATGATGGGCGACCACCAGATTGCAACCCTTGGCAACGGCTTCTTCCACAATCGCTTCCGTAGAATCGAGGCAAAAAAGTACTCCACTCACTTGTGTGCCTGGGTCGCCTACAATAAGCCCCGCATTATCGTATGATTCCTGTAAATGGGGTGGGGCGATGGCCTCGAGGACGGAGAGAATGTCGTTGATTTTCATGAGCGCTTACCCGGTATGGTATGTATAAACCAAATTTGGGGCTGCAAGTTCAGGCCATTCCTGCACAAGCGTGGTAAAGTTTAAAACTTTTTTAAAAAATGCACGCGCTTATTCAATGCACGCAGGAAATTGGAAACGGATAACATCCGCTTAGTTGATCACAGAAATCACGTTGAGGTCTACACTGGCCACGATATTAGCGACGTTGCGGTGGATGAATTCTTCTCCGGGTTTTGAGCCCATAAGATCCTCTGCTGTTACACGGCTATCAGAACAGCCAATATAGAGGTGCTCCGGAGTTTGATCTTGGGCTAGTTTTTCAAAAAAGTCTTTTTCAGTGGCCGTTTTTTCGGCGATCCATTGGCGGTTGTTTTCGAAAATTTGAGAATAGGAGACCATGGGTGTGGGTGTATGTTCGTTCGTGCAATATTAAAGACATGTATCAAACCATCGGCACAATGGTAATCAAATGCGAAAAGCGCTGAAAGTCAGAAACATTGTGAGTAAGGACGGCCTCAATGCCGTAAGTCAGCATGGTCGCTACAATATTGGCATCGTGTACCTGTTTGCCGGCAGATTTGGTCTCTTTAAGTAAAAAAAGCCACTTAATGGTGACTTCTGAAGAATCCTCTGCTACCAAAAAGTCGCGTTCAAATCGTTGGATGACGCTTTCTAGCTTGTCAAAATCAGGATTCCCTGCCACCAACATTTCTCTGCTGACGACCGCTGCAAACTCTCGAAATACTTGCCGGCTCACCCATAAATGCTCATAGGTATCCATCACATCATTCAGTTTTGTTCGCGCAGCGGCACAAAATGGTGAAAGTGAATTGTTGGCATAAACCAGAATGTTGGTGTCAATGAAAATCTTACCTGCCATCGTCACCATAGATTTCAGAGCGGCTGTAAGACTGTCCGTTTTCTGGGAATCGGAAGTCGGAGAAGGTCAGTGGTTTTTTTTGAGGGGGGCTTGATTTGGCCGCCCGGGATTGCTTTTTTGCTTTTTGAGCAAGAAATTCAATGAAATGCAATACCTCAGTCTGCAAATGCGCTGGCAGGTGGCTGTATTCTTTGAGAAGCAATTGTTCTGTCATGGGTGAAGTTTTGATGCAAAGTTAGCGGTTTTTGGGTGATTGATGACTAGTGTTCCCTATCGCCCAAAATGTTCTCCTATTCGTGTTTTTTGTCGCTCTTCACGAGCGCTGATCGCTTCCTGGATTTTCTTCGCGACGGCTTTCCAGACTTCTGAACGGTTTGGGTGGCGTTCCACGGGAAGGGCATC
>JBBQLD010000006.1:0-33923 GCA_038327555.1 Chitinophagales bacterium | reverse complement strand
CATACGGAGCAGGTTTTTGAGGTTTTCCAAGCCTTCTGGCTCGTCTTCTATGATAAGTGCACGGGTAAGCATGGGCAGGTAGATTGTTGAATGTTCACCCGCTAAAGCCTTGGCGTAGGCGGGTGAATAGATGAACGGTAGATGGGTGAACTAGAAACTTGGTTGGTATTAGATTTATGCGTCTTAGGCTTCGGTATTGGGAGGGATGCGCAAAAATCCGTTTTTTTAATTCAAAAAAGCCCCCCGAAGTTCATGAAAACTTTGGGGGGCTGCAATTTTATTTAAAAAAGCCGGTTCGGGTCTAAATAATCACGCCTTAAAACTCCCTAATCTTCAACCGCGTTCCAAATTTGGCAGTATCAAGATTATTCAGTTTCCGCAAACTTTCCACCGAAGTGGCATACTGCCGGGCAATATCTTCGAACGATTCGTTGCGGCGCATAGTATGATACTGGTATTGCTTTTCGCGCGGGGCTTGTTCTTCCTGTACTAACAACGCCTGATTGCCACCAGGTTTGGTTTTGGTGGCCGGAACGTTGTTTTTCTTGGGTGCAGCAGGCTTGCTGGGTGAAATAGTGGCAGCACCGGGGGCTTCTATACGAATGCCGGAGTGCTTTTGTACATAAACCGGACGGTAGAGTTTAAGCATCTGACCCGGCTGCACATAGTTGGATTCCATGCTGTTCCAGGATTTCAACTGAGCCCCAGAGATGCCGAGCCGTGCTGCAAACCGATCTATATGCTCTATTTCTTTCGGTTTTGCGTTGCTGACCCAGTAGCGGCCATCACCATTGTCGGCGCTGGTGTATTTTTCAATGCTCTCCAATTTATATTTCCGCGCGCTGCTTACCGTGTTAAGGTAACGGATGAAAGCAGGCATCACACGTTCTGGTACAATTACAAAGTGCCCATCCGTAGTTGGGGGGACATAATCTCGCTTAAAACCAGGATTAAGGTCTTTAATCACTTGATAAGCTATACCCGTCGCATCAGAAATGTCACGGAACGAAATGCCCTCGTATACGTTGACATAATCCGTCAATTGCTGATCCAGATCAGGATAATTTGGCTCAAGGCCATGGATTTGGAAATAGTTGCAGATATAGGTAGCCGCAATGAAGGCCGGCACATAATTTCGTGTTTCAGCTGGCAGATATTTTTGGATCACCCAAAAATTGCGGCTTCCAGCACGGCGAATGGCACCGTTTACACGTCCTGCACCACTGTTGTAAGCAGCCAGGGCAAGTGCCCAATCATCAAACTGTTTAAAAAGGTCGCGTAAGTGGCGGGCGGCAGCGTCTGTGCTTTTTACGGGGTTGCTGCGATCTTCGACAGCAGTGTTGGTGCGAAGGCCATATTCGCCACCAGTGCTGGGCATAAACTGCCAAAGCCCGGTAGCTCCCACGCGGGAGATTGCTTTTGGGTTAAGTGCCGACTCCACAACGGAAAGAAATTTCAAGTCGTCGGGCACACCATATTCCTGAAATTTTGCTTCATAAAGCGGGAAATAGGTGAGTCTTTTGCCGAGCATGCTACGCGTTTTCTCGGTCTGGATGCGCACGTAGGTTTTAATATACCCTTTTACTACACCAGTGGAACGCAATTCGAGGCAACTACTCAGCGACCCAAGTCGCTCGCGAAGTTCAGCATCTGTGATGGTAACGGGATAAACACCTTTGGCGACTAAAATATCGGAGGTGTCTGTCGGTTCTTCCAAGTCTGAAAGTTGTTGAATTTCTTCTTTTTGAGCAAAAACAACAACATTGGAGATCAGGGTTAGGGCAATGACTAACCAATAGCAAACATATTTTTTTAACTGCATTGTTTGTTCAACGTCTAAACGGTGTGCGGTTTAGGTCAGCATAATTTTGACCGAAAAAAGTGCCGGTTTTCCAGAGGAAACCCTGAAAACGAGACTACTAAAATGGTTGAGCAGAAATAGGAGAGTCGGTCTAACGACGAATAATCGGTTTTATTTTGGGACGGTGGCAACTGCTCTAGCGCCGCATCCGGGGAATAACCCGGATGTGGCAATAGCCAACATACCGATTATATATTTGTCAAAAAGGGTCGGCAAAAGTCGAACACTCTGATCAATTATGGAATACCTTAGGTGTTAAAGTTGGAATTCGTTGAGAAATTGGTCTTTAAGATGACAAAGCATCTGAGGCCATTTTTGTGTTGTCCATGGGTCTATCCAGGCGTAAAAACAAACTTCCCGGTTTGCCCGCCCATTCGCCAAAAATACACTCCAGCACGTGGAAACAGCGTTCCATCTAAATGGGTGCGCGTTTTCGACGCGATTTTTTTGGAGAACAGGAGCGCTCCGTTCGCGTCAAAAACCTCCATAATTTCTGGATTTTGCGCCGAAACCCAGGTGCCACCGAAGCCAAACGGATTGGGAGATACTGTTGGCATAGCCTCGCCCCAATCCAACACAGGGCGCAATGCCGAGCCGTCAGCGCGATAAATCAGGCCAGGTGTTGGCCAATTGGCTAAACTTATTTGCTGGTTTAATTGAACCCTGCCTTTCGATCGAAAAACAACCTTGAAACGCAGCGATTCATCTGACAAGGTCAGGTCTTCTGATGAATAAGCGAAGGTCAAAAAACCTTGTCCAACCCGATTTAGCCCAAAATGCTCCAAGGTAAGATCTGGCGCGAGGGGTTCTATTTTTTCAAAAATCAATTGTTCTGGATCAAATTGCAGGGTGAATTGTGCTGCAATCGCAGTCGTAAAGGGACAAGCAAAAACCGCTTCTACAGTCTTTTGGCTGAGATCGTGGCTCCATAACACCGCAACAGGCGATTCCCCAACGGTTCGTGTTTCAGCAGGTGCATTTAGGTTTGGGATGGCGGTATTGTTTACGTCACCGATTTTGATGGCGGTAAAATCGAGGTTGGCGAGCGGGGCGGTCAATACCTGCACGCCTAGTGTTTCGGGAAATGCCGATTGAAAGGGGTTGAGTGCGTTTTCAAATATATGGTCTGTCGGCACAAAGCGCCAAGAGGTGTTGGTCGCAAACGCGATGTCAATACCCAGAATAAGCTTCCGCAATTGCACGATGTCGAAGGTGGTGATGCTGCCCGAATGATTAGCGTCGGCAGCGATCATTTTGTAGGGAGAATTTAACGGTTCTATGGCGAGAATATGTTTAGAAATAAGCACCAAATCAAAGGTAGTCAGTCCGTTGAGTGGGTTGTCATTGCGGTAAGGCGCTAGGGTATAGGGTGCACAACCCGACACATTGCTTAGATTGAAAATGCCATCCGGCGTGCTTAATATTCCGTCGAGTGCTACCTCAGCTACCCCTTCACCCATTTCGTCGCGTACAGTTCCGGCGAGACTCACGGTGACGGGATTCTGTTGTACAAAAACAGAATCGTAGGGAAACGTCCAGATGCCGCGGGCAAAAGTGGCCGCCACCAGTTCCTTGCGCACAGGGTTGTTTTCTAAATCAAAGACGGGGATATAGGGCATGTTTCCGCCCAATCGATTCCAGGTTATCCCGCCATTTGTTGTGAAATACACCCCAATGTCTGTTGCGGCGAACAAGACTTGGTCCGCATAACCTGGGAGGGGGAAAAGGTCATTTACCGGGACTTGAGGAAGATCAGCGGAGATGTCTTGCCAAGTAGCCCCATTGTCATCAGAACGGTGGATGTGTGGAATGTTCTCGTTGTCGCGGAAACCAGAATGGGTAACGAAGACTCGATTGGAAAGGGTAGGGGAATAGCGTACAGAGGTGACATAACGATTCGGCAGCCCTGGAGTGATATTCGTCCAGATGCCCGCAGCATTGCGTAACCAAACATTGCCATCTGAAGTGCCAGCTATTAGTTTGTTGACCGTGACGGGCGATTCGTTGAGGCAGGTAACCGTATGAAAACGAGGTTGCAGAATAATCCCATCGGTCAGGTCGCCCGAAATTGATCCCCAGCCGCCGCCAGCATCTTTTCCATAAACTCGATAGGTGGCGGCGTAAAGTCTATTGGGTATGTGTGGACTCATGAAAAAAGGCGTGTCCCAATTGGTTCGGTCAGCAGTGTTGAGTGCGGCCGTGCCAAATTGCCAGGAGTCGCCGCCATCCGTTGTTTCATGAATGGTTCCGTTTTGAATTTCGACCCAAAAATGTTCAGGGTTTGCTGGATCAAACGCGCAATTGAACCCATCGGCAGAAAAAACTGGAACCCAGTTGTTGGGGTTCATTCCGTTTCCTTTCTGGATGCCGTTGTCTTGGGCGCCGGCCCAATATTTATCCGGTTCATGCGGGTTGTAAGTGGTTCGGTAAAACTGGGTCACTGGCAGGTTTTTGGACTTTGCCCAGGATACCTGGCCGTCATTGCGATATACGCCTCCATCATTCGACCAATACCGACGTCCGCTTGCGGTAAAAATAAGGTCGTGGCTATCGGCATGACCACCCGCAGCATTGAACCAGCCACTGTTCCCGGGAGGTTTTCGCCACAGCAAAATAGCATGAAAATAAATCTCCTCGTCATTACTCGGGTTGAGGGTTATTTTACCAAAAAACCAGCCAAAGTCACTACAGGCATCTTCCAATTGGACGATGTTCACGGGTGTCCAACTGCTGCCACCATCGATGGTTTTGTAAAGCCCACCAGGGGTATTGAGCGAATCAATAAATACTGCGTAGGCTTTATCCGGGTTGGTTTGCGAAACGGCGAGGCCAGAACGCCCCATCACCCCGGTTGGCAAACCACCGCTTAGCTTTAACCAGGTATTGCCCCCATCGATGCTTTTATACACCCTTCCATTTGTTCCATACACTACGGATTCTTGATTGTTGCGGATGCGATCCCAGAAGGAGGCGTACAAAATCTGAGGGTTGAGGGGGGATTGTACTAGATCACTGGCGCCAGCCTGATTGCTTACAAAAAGCACTTGTTGCCAGGAATTGCCTCCGTCGGTGCTTTTGTAAATACCCCGGTCATTGTCGCGCACATAAGGATTTCCCATGGCGGCAGCCCAAAGTATGGATGGATTGCTGGGGTGAACTACAATTTTTGAAATGATGCCAGATGGGCCATTTACGAGATGCTGCCAAGTCTCGCCCGCATCGCTGCTTTTGAATATACCAACGCCATTGAATACGATAGAAGGCACATTTGGATCGCCAGTACCAACATAGACAATATTAGGGTTGGAAGGGGCGAAAATGATATCGCCAATAGAAAGTTCAGGATTTTCATCAAAAACAGGATGCCAGTTTACCGCACCGTCTATACTTTTGAATATTCCTCCTCCTGAAAAGCCCGCCAGCACGGTATTTTCATCGTCTGGCTTGGCTGCCAGGGTGTTGCAACGAGCTCCGACATTCATGGGGCCTTGTGGCGTCCAGTTGCTGAGGTTGGTACCACAATTAAGTTGACGGGATTGGGCGGTTTCAGACAAGCGGGTTTGTTGCACTTTATTGTGCCAAGCCTGCCAGTCGAAATCTCGGTCAGGGTAAGATCTTTGGAAAGCAAAGAGGTCGTAGGGCTCGCTTTTTTCAGCTATTGTGTCGCGCTGTGGCAAAGTGTTTTTTCCACAGGAGAAAAAGAGGAGCGAGATCAATAGCTGAAGGGCGAGATGCTTGGTCATGGTATTGTTATGAATGGTTTATAGGGCTTTGATATGAAACCTCGGAGATTTTGAAAACCTTCGAGGTTTAGGCAGCCAAAATTACGCCAAGTTGTTTTGGGGCTAAAAACAAATTGCCGGAGCGAGTTGGATCGCCCCGGCAATTTTAACCTGTAGGATGGACTTCAGTCCGTCGGGATATGCGCCGTTTACGGCGCATATCATGGGATTAAGGGCGTAAGCGCCCTTAATCCCGACGGACTAAAGTCCATCCTACCGTACTAAAGCCAACTTCCGCACAAAGACCAGATTTTCAACCCAAACAGAGATGGTGTACATGCCCGCAGGGCTTTGAGTCAAATCAATCGGAAGATTCAAGGCGTCGGTTTGTACACTGGGGTTCTCCCAAATTAATCGCCCGGCCACATCACGAACTTCAACTCGAAGCGCGGCGGCTTCACGGAGTTTTAACGAAAGGGAGGCCAGGCCATTGGTCGGATTTGGGGAGAGCAGGAATTGCTCGAATAGTTCAGTTTCTGCTGTGCTAGAAGTAGTATTTACCACAATTGTGACTGTGGCAGTACAACCAGCGAGATCGGTCACCGTAACCGTATAAGTGCCACCAGAAAGCCCCACTAAATCTTTTGTTGTAGCGCCATTGCTCCACAAATAGACAAATGATCCACTCCCACCTGTAGGGGCCAGGACTACAGCTCCATTGTTCGCGTTAGGGGCAGTTTCGTTTGTAACGAAAAAGAGAATTGTGATTTGAGGTGGAGTATTGATGATAATATTCGCACTTTGGAAGGAGCAGCCCCCCTGATCTGAAATACTTAGATTGACACCTCCAGGGGTGATGACTGTGGTGCATGCTGCGGTACTGCCATTTGACCAGAGGTAATTGTAAGGTGGTGTGCCTCCACTTATCTGAACACAAATGGAGAACGCCCCATCACAGTCTGCCACAGCTGGATCAAAAGTCACCGCTAAGTCTGGTGCTTGCACAACTTCAAGCTCATCAGTGACCGTACAAACGCCGAGGGTTACAACTACCACATAGGTTCCAGCTACAGAGACAGTAGGACTAGATAAGGTTGAAGCAAAATTATTTGGCCCAGTCCAGGCAAATGTTGCTACTGGATCATTGTTCCCGCTTTCTAGTTGCAGGGATTGATTGCTACAATTGAGTGCCCCATTTACGGTTGCATTCACCTGCGGTGGCGACGTAAATTCGATGGATTTAATTGGGCCAATCGAATTGTTTGCATACGTGCCTCCACCGGGGGTAGTTACGTTTTTAATGGCTCGGACTTGATAAAATTGAGTGCCTTGAACGGGACTATTGTCTGTAAAAGTGCTGCCAGAAATCAGGTTAGTTGTCAGTAAAGCATAAGGGCCATCCTGTGATGGGGCGCGGTAAATGAGGTAGCCATCCACAGCATCTGCCGAAGTGGTCCAGTTGAGTACTACGCTTTGGCAATTTTGGTTAGAAAGTGTCAGGTTTGTCGCCGGTTTTACCACGTGGGCGCGCAGGGTGGGGTCGCCGAGCAAAGCAACATGGGCGCCACCTTTGCCAAACGCAGCCACATAGCTGGCGTTGAATTGTGCATTCATGGTCTCTTTGTTGCAATATCCGATGGTTTCGCCGGATGCCAGGGCTTGATTGAACCCATGCGGTCTTCCAGCCCAAGAGCAAGTCAGGATGCCGCCCCGAGAAGCCAAAGCCGAGGGCATGAATGGATCACTTTCGTAGTCCCAATCGCCAAAATAGGATCCAAATAAATTGGAGAAAACGATATTAACGGAGTCTGTAGCAAAGTTGGAACTTGAGCCTACGCCACCAGCACCATTGTAATTGCCGCCCCCACATCCATATCCGAGCAGGTAGGACTGTGATTCAGTTCCGTCAAAAAAGTCTGTGGCAACGATATTCGCTTCCCCGACCAAGGGATAGGCATTTCGGTAACCATTGGAGGCAAAAGCTTCTCCAGAAAAATAGCCAAAATTATCGTCCACTAAGGCCTTGTTTTCTACGGTATATGCGCCAATTCGCCAGTTGTGGTCTTTGTCCAAATACCGTTTCATTAATCCAATCTGGTCTGCGGCACCAAAAGCTGGGGCGTTGATACGACGGAAGTCTACCCGACCGATTTGGAGTTCAGCCACGGAGGGCAAATAGCTTTGGTCAAATTTTCCATCGCCAGGAATGTTCACGTTGGCCATACGGCTCGGCGTAATGTTGTTCACCGTTGCATCAGTCCAGTTGCCATTTATATCTGCATAATAAGCGTCAGAGGGCCATGCGCCCTGGTGGTCTCCATGTCCATCCCAAGCAGCATTGCCTGAATAAGGAATGGGAACGCTGCCGAGCATCAGCACGGCTTTTACATTGGTCGGGTCGGCGTTGTAAGATGCAATAATTTGATTTTTAATAGATTGCACCGTTGAAGAGGGGCCGGTATGGAAAGGTATGGGCCACCAACCATCGCCACGCATATCATTTTTCAAGCGCACCAATTCAACGCCCAATGCGTCGGCAGTGGTAGAATCCACGAAAATCAGAATTTTTCCACGGGTATTCACCGGGTTGGCGTTGAGGGCTACATGCGCGTAACCATAGGCGTTGAGGCTACCCATGGTTCGCTTTATGTAATACTCATAGATTTGACCTGCCACCAGATTATTGTCAGTCAAAGTGGTGGATTTTGAGTTGGTCTCGTTAATAATTTGAACCCATGAATTGCTGCCTTGTCCTTTTGTCCGGCGTTGAACGAGGATGTTTGCACTATCAGGGTTGGGCCAATTTAGCGTAACCGTTGCTGGGCTGAGCGTGAAAGTAGCCACCAGTGGCACCGTTGCATCTTTTGAGGACTGAGCCTGCAAAACGGTGTAGCACAGCGAAAAGACAAGTAATGTAGAAAGAAGTCTCATGTGAAAGCGGTGATAAGTTGAAAAATAGCTTGGGAGTGGTTATTTGTTTGTTTGGGTATTCGGTTATTTGGGGATTTGGTTATTTGAGTGCCCAAGCTTTGGTGCTCGAATAACCAAATAACCAAATCCCCAAATTCAGGAATTGGGCAACAAGATTCAAAACATTAAGGGAATGCTGCTTCAAAAATCGGATGGAATTTCAAAGACTTAGCACATCATTCATTTCAAAAACACCCTGCTTATCGGCAAGCCATTGTGCAGCCAATACAGCTCCTGCTGCGAAGCCTACTCGAGAATGTGCCCGATGTTCGATAATAATCTCATCTGCCGGGCTTTCCCACTGCACAAAATGGGTGCCGGGTATTTCTCCCTCTCGGATTGCCGTGATGGGTATTTTGTTGGGATTTGGCGTTTCAGGTTGGAGCGACCAACCCGTGTAGCGGTCGGCATTTTGGATCAGATCCTTAGCCAGCGTGAGGGCGGTGCCGCTGGGCGCGTCGAGTTTGTGGATGTGGTGGGTCTCGGTGAGTGATGCGGCATATTCAGGCCGATTGGCCATGAGTTGAGCTAGGCGTTGATTTAGGGCAAAAAACAGGTTGACGCCAACACTAAAATTGGAGGACCAGAGCAGGGCGCCACCATTTTCGAGGCAAAATTTTTGGGCCTCAGGAAGCCGTTCCAACCAGCCAGTTGTGCCGCTTACCACAGGTAAACCAGCCCGAAGGCACTGCATCACGTTGTCAAAAGCAACCTCCGGACGTGTAAATTCGATGACGACATCGGCTGAACGCAGCAGGGCAGGGGTAGGCATATCCCCTCTACGGATACGCCAGACGATTTCAATGCCTTGTTTTTCAGCGATTTGTTCGATCGCTTTGCCCATTTTTCCGTAGCCGAATAGACCTAGTTTCATGTTTCGTTCCGAAGTAGCCAGTCATCAATCTTTCAAATGAGATAATTTGATGTTCTGATATTTTTCTTGCCGCACAAAACTACGGATGTTTTTGATGGTCTCCCGGGGCCCTACATCCAAGGCCATATTAACCAGCCAATCGGGCAGACTTCCACCAGGATCAGAGTAAATATAGTATTCCACGTAAGTCCAGTCGCCAGGGCCGGGCAAGAGTGTCCAGGAGGTATGGGCATTTTGCATCCGTACCACGCCTATTTGTTCGGGGAAAAGGCCTTTCTCCGCGATGCTGGTTGCTGTGACACGACGGGTGATGGGGTCTTGCACTATTTTAGAGTGCACAACGATGTCTCGGTCATCCAAAGGCCAAGGGAAGTCAAGCCTGGAATAATAGTAGGTTTCCCATTCAGATACCTTTTTGATTACCCGGGATTCAGCCACTTTGTAGCCCCATTTAGAGTAATTATCTACTTCAGAAAGCAAAGTGACGAGGCCGGATAATTTGACTTTTAGCGAAGTGATGAGTTTTAATTCATATACGTCAGAGGTTTTGCGATAATAGACTTTAACCCCTTCTTTTTCATTTTTAAACACCCAGCCATCCGTATTCTGGGCAACTATAAAATTTGGGGTAAACAATATGGAGAAGAGCAGGGTCAAGAGCTTTTGGTGCATAAATTTAGGTTCCAAAGGTTTAAATAATGAGTTATAGACTGTGGTGTATGCTTATATTTCGACAGGTTTCTTATGTCACACCAGCATTATATTTAGGCAAACAGTTATTCCCCTAAAACGTTGCTACTTCGAATGCTATTATGCGCCAGATTTTTTAATCCAGATTTTAGCTTTGTGCCGAGACAGCAAATAGGAGGCCGAGGGAATCAATTGCCTATGTACGACCAATTGTTCTTTTCGCGCAGCAATATTGAACAGGATTCATGTTTTATGCGTTCTTTGCATCCAATTCTTTAAGATTAATTTTTCCCACTTATGAGATTACGGTACCTTTTTCTAGCGCTTTCGTTCGCTTCATTAGCCTTTCAAGTTTTAGCTCAATGTCCTCCAGGTCAAGACGAAATTCGGATCGAAATCAACTCAGATTCCTTTTTTGGGAATCAAAGTTGGATGCTTACTAGTGAAGATGGGGCAATAGTCTATGGTGCTGGTACGCTAGTAGATTCTAGCACCAATACCTTTATCTTTTGCGTGCCTTCAAGTGAATGTGTGAAATTCACCATCATGGACAGCGCAAATGATGGCTTTTTCCCGGATGGTGTTTACCGACTTTATGTCAATGGGAATTTGGCTTATACGAGTAAGGTTGGAAGTTTCTTTGCAACAGAAAGCGTGGTGTTCAACTGTGCGCCAGGTATCTCTTGTAACGGTCCCATCATTTTAACTACGGGTTCAGGAACCACCCCCACGGCTGAGGAGACTTGGTACAGCTTTACGCCGGTTGATACTGGGAGGTATGTATTTACAACCTGTGGCGCAGTCTGCCATACCAAAATCTGGGTTTATAACCAGTGTACGGGTATTTTGATTTCGGAGAATCTATTGGGGGCCATTTATTACACCGATACTGGCTGCCCGGATGGTGCTGCTTCTGCAATCATTAACCTTGCTGGCGGTCAGGAATACTTTATCCGTACCCGGTATGATACGATAGGGTGCAGCGCGGAGCCAATTCCTTATACCTTAACTTTTTTGGGGCCAATAGTGGGCTGTATGGATCCCAATGCTTGCAATTACGAGCCATTTGCGACCCTCAGTAGCGGGAATTGTCTTTACCCCGGCGATCCGGCTTGTCCGTTTCAGCCGGATTTGATTGTCGATCAAAATTTACTGATCAACTCCCTCGAACTTTCAAACCTTGAAACTCCCAATGCTTGTACCGTAGAAGAAGGGTGTCTGCGGGGATTCGGCACACGCAATGTTTTAAAGTTTTCAACCAAAATAGACAATATAGGAGGCGCGGATTATTGGATCGGTAAACCACCGCTTAATCCGAATGAACCATCCACTCAGTTTGTGTATGACCCTTGTCATGGTCACTGGCACTATCTGGGGTATGCGGAATACATCCTGTACAATTCTGCTGGTATGCGCATTCCAATCGGCTTGAAAGCAGGCTTTTGCGTGCTGGATATATCTTGTCCCGATATTAGCTTACGTAAATACAACTGTGAAAATATGGGGCTTACCGCTACCTGTTTTGATGTTTATACCAGCGATTTGCCTTGCCAATGGATTGACATTACTGACATCCCTGAAGACAACTATACTTTGGTGGTACGGGTAAACTGGGATCAAAGTCCTGACAAAATTGGTCGGGTAGAAAAAACCTTCGATAATAACTGGGCACAGGCTTGTTTTAGCCTCCAATACGATGGTACTACCCCAGATGTGGTGTTCAATACAGACTCTTGTAAGCAATTCATTGATTGTGCGGGTCAGGTGTTTGGCAACGCTCAACCCGACTGCAACGGCCTATGCAACGGCCCGGCACTATTCGGCGATTGGAATCAAGATACCGTCCGAAATGCAACAGATGAAGCAGCCTATCTCACGGCAGCACTTATAGACAACAGTACCGCAACTTCTTGCAACGACTTGTATGCGGACAATCAGATCGACGTTTTCGATGCTGCATTACTCCAGGAATGCAATCTGCACAGTAATGACCAACAATACTGGATTCAACGTTTCCCTTGCCAATTCCCGACAGGTTTCCTTAACGCCCAAGATCTTGTAACCATTCAGCCAGCATCGATTGATACCGTGGCAAAAACCTTTGATATCGAGATCGTTAATCCATACCATAGTGTGATGGGCTACGAATTCTCGGTGAGCGGACTCGTCATAACGGCTGTAGAGAACTTGGCTACGGAACACCAGGTAGCACCAGGGTTCAACCCGACCACAGGCAAAATAATTGCCCTGGCTGGCAATGAATCTGGCATCAAAAAGAACAATACCCCTGCCGTCTTTTTACGCGTGCATTATTCCACCCTAACTGACCACACAGTATGTGTCTCGGAAATTACTGCAGTAGTAAACAACAAATACCAAAAGAGTAACGCCACAATTGGTGACCCAAGTTGCTTACCTGTTACCTTTGTAGCCGTAAGCGAGCCAAATCTTGCCCCTTTTGCAGTATTTGTGCAACCCAATCCAATGCTCGAAAGTACTACGGTGTTTTTTGAAAATGAAAATGCTGAAGCTATGACGTTTACCCTAATAGATTTGACCGGTAGAACCCTGCGTTCATTTAACAATTTACGGGGTGAATCGGTTAAAATTGAACGGAATGGACTTCCTCAAGGCACTTACCTGTTTACCCTCCGTGGTGATCGTGGAAGTGTGAGTGGTAAAATTATAATCAGATAGACTTGTTGTTTATTTGGTGAGTTGGGGATTTGGTTATTTGTTGTGCCAGCGCTTGGTCGTGATACCCGGCTTAAGAAACGTGGAAGCACCAAGCGCTGGCACAACAAATAACCAAATAACCAAATCCCCCAATAACTAAATAACCAACAAAAATTCATGTTTTAAATCAGATTTTTATGCGACAATTGCTACAACGCACCTTGCTTTTTACGCTTTCTTTTCTTGCTATGGGCGTTTTGAATGCCCAGCTGCCTACCCCTTTCTGGAGCGAAAACTTTACCAATGGATTTCCTCAAAACTGGACTACCACAGATGCCTCCAATCAGGACGTGCTCTGGACTTGGTGCCCTAATCCAGCATTAGGCAACGATGACCCTGGCTGTTCACCAGTCTTTAGTGATGCCCTTAATGGCCAATTGCCATTTAAGTCCGCTACTGCTAATACAGGCTCTATGTTGGTTGATTCTGATGAACCCGGAGATCTGCCCTCCAACCACATCTCACAGTTGACCACTGCACCTATCAATTGCACGGGTAAAGACATCGTCTATATTACCTTTCAGACCCACATTGGCGTGTACACAGTAGGCGCAGATGCAAATGCAATCTTGCGTGTAAGTACCAATGGAACGACCTGGACGGACTATGCTGTTTTTTCAGGGCTTACTACCACCGTACGCTGGTCAGAAAACCCGGAAATCCCCATTATTGATATTTCTGCCACCGCTGCAAACCAGGCTAATGTTTTGATTCAATGGCAGTGGACAGGCAACTACGAGTATATGTGGAACCTGGACGATGTTGAACTCTATGACCAAAACCCTACGCCGCGCAACGATGTGGCCATCAGCGCGTTTTTCTACCCGGTATCCAGTTATGCGACTCCTGTTTCGCAAATCGCGTCAGATACCTTTCGGTTTGAAGTTAACCTTAGCAACAACGGTTTGAATGCGCAGACCAATGTTGTGGTCACGGCCTTTGTTGCAGAGGATGGTGGAAGTACACTGCATTCGCAAACCATCAATATCCCTATGCTCAATGCTGGCGTGAAAGACAGCAGCTTTGTCTTCCCGATACTTTATGCCCCAGCACTCAATACTGGCTTGTATAAACTTGGCTACACATTGACGTCTGATTCATCAGATCAGCGCCCGGGGGATAATGCCCGCGAAGACAATTTCGTGGTGAACAACAATCAATTTGCCAAAGAAGATGGCCCAGAGCAAGGCTACCGACCTAGTGCATCAGGGGATTGGGCTATTGCGAACTTATATACCATGAATGGTGGCAACTTTGAACTTTACAAAGCAACACAGGCAGAATTTGCTTTTTCTACCAATCCTGACGATATTGCTAATGCCGACGTAGAAGCTGCGATTTACCTGTTTAAAGTCAACGATGATGTTGCCGCAGATTTCTCTAACTTTGACAGAACCTCCTTGCTTAGCACTAGCACAGAATGGCTTGGAGCTGCTGGCTATGAGGCACCGGATTCTTTGATGGACAATCAATTGCAACAGGTTGATATTTCCGACCTTGCTACTGGGCTGAATGGCGTAATACTCCAACCCGGTAGCCGCTACCTCCTCGCTATCGGTTACGACAATGCCAGTGCCTTGGCCTTTCACGCCTTCAACGACAATATATTCTACTATTTCCCATCCACTTTTGTATTCATTTCAGATTGGAATGAAAATGGATTTGGTGGAGACGTCAATGCCCTGTTACGGCTTAAAATCAGCCTGCTGAGTACCACAGATGAGCAAGCGCTCTCTCAAAACACGCTGAGCTTATTTCCGAATCCTGTTCGCGAAACCCTTCAACTCGGTATTCAATTCGAGGAGCCAACCGATGCGACCATCACCATTGCCGACATCAATGGTCGCGTAGTGACGTTTGAAGATCGCAGCGGACTCACGAACGAGACGTTGAACTATAACTTACCACAGTTGGCATCAGGCACTTATCTCGCTCGTATCGCCACAGCAAAGGGTACGTTGACCAAGAAGTTTGTAGTACAGAAGTAAATTTAGTTTCAAGTTGCAAGTTTCATGTTTGCAAGGGGTAAATATCAATTTACCCCTTGCAAACTTGGAACTCGTCACTGGTCTCCTGAAACTTGCAAAATAGCTACAGCCGCCCTTTTCGAAGCGCCGCCGCTGCCCAAGAGCAGACGAAGTTCGGCGTAACCTGCCCGAATTTCGGCTGCTTTTTCAGGCGTCAAAATCTCGTCTAACGCAGCCTGCAAATTCTCTTGATTCAATTCATCCTGAATCAGCTCTCGAACCATTGGCCGATCCATAATCAGGTTTACCAAGGAGATGTATTTTACTTTGATTAACTGTTTGGCAATCCGATATGAAAGCCAGTTGCCAGCATAGCATACCACCTGCGGCACATCTAACAGGGCCGTTTCTAGCGTTGAAGTGCCAGATTTTACCAGCGCGGCTGTTGATTGTCGCAACACCTCGTACGTCTGCCCGCGTACCAGGCGCACATTCGGGTACTTTTTTAAATACGGTTGATAGTATTCCTCCGGCAAAGACGTAGCGCCTGCTATTACAAATTGATAGGTCGGGTATTTATCGACCACTTCCAGCATCCTTGGTAGAATTCGGCTAACCTCTTGCTTGCGACTTCCGGGCAGGAGTGCGATTTGATTGGAGACTGGTTTATTGGTATTTGGAATCGAATTTCCAGGCATCAACCCGCTTATTTCATCCAAAAGCGGGTGGCCTACAAACTCAGCGTCGATTCCATATTGCCTGAAAAAAGCTTTTTCGAAGGGAAGGATAACCAGCAATTTATCTACATCTCGGCTGATGGCATAAGCCCTTGAGGCATGCCAGGCCCATAGCTGAGGAGAAATGTAGTACACTACGGGGATTCCCTGCGCTTTAGCCCATTTTGCAATGCGTAAGTTAAAACCTGGGTAGTCTATCAGCACCAATGCATCAGGTTGGAATGCGAGTATATCGCGTTTGCAAAAAGAGATGTTTTGAAGGATGGTACGAATGTTTTTAGCTACCTCCACAAAACCCATAAACGCCAGATCGCGGTAATGTTTTACCAATGTTGCGCCAGCATTTTGCATTAGTTCGCCGCCCCAGACCCGGCAGGAGAGCCCCGGCTGTTGGGCGTAAAGGGCCTTTAGCAAATTGGATCCGTGGAGGTCGCCTGATGCCTCTCCGGCTATGAGGTACAATCGCATAATTTAATAACAAGTTTTATTTACCCGTTCCTTCCCATCTGCAAGAAATAAAAAAGCGGCAACCGCTTTACGCGGTTACCGCTATCATCAAAACACGCTTCATGGTGTCAAAGGTAAGTTTATCTCCTGCTTTTTTCAAAATTCCGATCAAAAAAAAACAGCAGTCACACCGTAGCGTGACTGCTGTTTATCAAAAAACCTCGTAGGTTTCAAAAACCAAAAACCTCGTAGGTTTCAAAAACCTACGAGGTTTAGGAGCAAAAATTATTTTACAACCACCCATTGGGTCTGAGCCACTCCTTCACTGCCTTGTAGCACCACGCGGTAGCTGCCGGAAGTGAGTGTGTTGGCATTCATTACGATGCGGTGTTGGCCGGTAGCGAGTTCGCCCAACAATTGGGATTGCACCAGTGCGCCCGCTGCGCTGTACACGCGGAGCTCAATTTTCTGAGCCGTTTCAAGACCGAAGCGAACTTCAGCGTAATCGCGCGTTGGGTTAGGTACGAGGTTGAACTCGTTGAGCGTCAATTCTTTCGTGCCAACCGTAATGCTTACGTTTACATTGTCAATATAGAGGTGGTTGCCATAACCGCTTTCGCCAGTGAAACGAATGATCACTTCTGACGCACCATTGAAGTCTGTAATATCGATTTCATTAGCGGCCCATTGGTCAGCGGTTGGTACAAATTCGGCTGTAACAGCAGGAGCTGTAGCCAAATCAAGATTTTGTTTGTAGAAGAGCTCAGACCAGGTTTCACCACAATCACTGGAAATCTCGATACGCAAAGCATCGAAGTCAAATGTACTGTATGGCGCATAAGCGTGATCGAACTTAAGCGTACTAGCAGTAGTAGCGCTGCTCAAGTCGATTTTTGGCGTGTGCAAGTATACATTGGTGCCTTTTCCGACAAAGTACATTTGGCAACGAGCTGAACGTGTACTTCCTGCACCTGCGTTTGTAGCAAGTCTCCAGCCATAAGTACCGGCATTAATGGAAGACCATCCTGTAGGCGGGAAGGCAGCACTTTGGAAAGTATTGGCGAAAGGCAGTGCCTGGGAAGCACCTAATGCTGCGGTAACTTTAATAATAGAACTAGGACTAGTAAGGTTGGTCTGGATACCCAGATTAGAACTGAGAACAGCTACTTCCACGTTGACCGTGCCAGCAGTGTTGATGACGATGCTGGAAAGTTGTACTTCTTCAGACGCACCAGGAGCCAAGCTGCCAGTCCAGTTCAAATCTATCCATGCGCCTGTACCTTGACGGTACCGCAAAAGTGCAGCAGTGAGGGTGTCATTACCTGTGTTGGTCAAGGTGAATGACGGAGAATAGCCAGCTGCACAAGCAAATACATTTTCAGCAGCTACTGAAGTGCCTAAGCCAGTAATTGGCGGGAGCGGCTCCGTGATAGCGGATTGGAAGACTTCTTTCGTTGCATCATTTTGCAAGAAAGCTGCTACGGTCATTTGATTCAGATCGTAGAAGTAAGCCAGCTTCCATTTGTAGGTGTAGGTTTTAGTTTCACCAGCAGCGAAATTGCCTGTGTTTTCGCCAGCTGCGCTAGGCAGCATTTTGCGCATAATCTGGTAGAACTCTTTTTCGCCGTTTGTGCCAGGCGCCGCATCAAAATTGATTTCATCTTCAGTCACCGCAACACGAAGTCGAAGTGTTCCGGTCAAGGCAGCATCTGAAGTCACAGATACATTGACAATGACCGAGTCAAAAGTCGTATTCAAAGCGTGCGTGAGGTTAATCGTCACGGGGGTGAGCGTGTTGTATGCTGCTTGAATCGAAGCTGCGGTCACGTTAGAAAGCGGGAAGACTTCGAGGGAACCATTTTGACGGCCATTCGGCACACCAGTTACGCCGTAGTAGGAAACACGAGGAGCTACATCGGTCTGTGTCTGGACGTTCATCGGGTCAAAGCCAGGCCAGCTCGTCTGGTACTTAATTGGCGTAACGTACTGGCTGTTGTCACTAAGTACGGTGTGAAAACCAGGGTTTTGAGCTGCACAAGGAGGGCAAGAAGCATTTGTGAACTCTTCAAGGAGTACACGACGCTTGTGTTGAGCCGACAGTGCAACGGTACACAAAAGGGCAATAACTAGGATGGATAATCTTTTGATCATGTTTAGCAATTTTATAGTTGGTGAAAAACGCTGGCAAATGTAACCAACGCTTTAAGTCTCCCAATCTTTTTGGTCAAAAATGTCGGCTATTGTCATTCCGTTTTGTCAAGTACTTGATTTTCAATAAAAAGCAATAATAAATTTAGGTTTGGCAATACATAAAAATCCCCCCGGCATCGCAGTGCGAACCGGGGGGATTTTATGTTCAAGATCATTGAAGGATTATTTCACCTGTATCATTTTCTTCGTCGCATTATCTGTGGCAGTCTCCAGTTTGTAGTAAAGCATTCCACTAGTATTTAACAAGGCCCTATCCAACACAATGTTGTTTTCTCCCTTGCTGAATTGGCCTTTCTGTTGATAAACGGCCCGTCCGGTCTCATCGAAAACCGATAAAGTTGCCTCTATTGCTTCCGGCCCGCCTGCCGAGTCTTGGCGGGCAGGGAGGAAGAAACCGATACTGGTCTTATTTATAAACGGATTCGGCATATTTTGATAAAGCTCGAAACCTATGCCATGAACGCTCATTCCAGTGGAAGATTTGAATCGCAACGCTACGCCTAGGCGTAGTAGCATTGCGTCATTTTGCGTCATTGCGTCATTAGATTGACCCACATTTACCAAGGATTCGGCGGGTAAATACGCTTCTGCACGGGTGATGGCACCAGAAACGCCGAGCATTTCACTCAATTTACCATTTTTGGAAGCTCGTAGGCGAAGTGTGAATTCCTGTGCACCATCGATTGAGACGGTCACCGCATTTTCAAATTTTCCAAAATTGCCGGAGTTCACTCGATCATTTTCGATAAGCCCTACCATTTCCAAACCATTCAAAGCCACTGTAAATTGATAGCCTTGCAATACCTGGTCAGCCTTGAAATTCACTTCCAGCGTTTCACCTGCTTTCACATCCCGGTCTTCCAGGTCAAACAAGGCCGTTCCAATGGTGCGTTCCTCTGCCTGTATGGTGGCATTAGCCACCGCAGAGTTGTTCACGTCGCCAATTTTGATGCCCATGAAATCCTCGTCCATGTGATTTGTGAGCGCGTCTGCCACAGAAATTGTTTCTGGGAATGCAGTCTCGAATGGATTGTTTGGATTCGGGAACGAAAAGGCGTTGTCTACGAAGCGCCAAGCGTTATTGTTTGGCAATTCAGTGTAGATGCCCAAAATCAATTTCCGAATTTCCACGATGTCGAAAGTCGTCACAGAGCCGGACTTATTTGCATCTGCAGCAATGATTTTATACGGCGAATCCAAAAATTCCATGGCAAGAATATGCTGCGAGATCAGCACCAGGTCATAAGTGGTTACCCCGTTGAGCGGGTTGTCGTTTTTCTCCGGTGCAATGGTGAAGGTTGCATCCAATGGAATATTGTTCATGACCTTATACTCACCCAAGTTATCGGATAGGTCGAAGAAGGAATATGGCGGAGCAAAAGTGCTTGTTCCACTAATTTTGACCATCGCTTCTTCCACCCCTTCTGTCATCTCGGTTTTGACCGCACCAGCCACATTGATGTGCCCATTTGAGCAGTTGCCCAAGTTGTCCTGCACAATCAGATAGGTTTCGCAATAGTCTGCATTGCCAGCAGCATCAATGGCCCAGATTTCTACACACTGGGTGCCGACTTCTGTACAGTTGAAGGTGACAGAAGTTTGTGGCGTACCGTCAGGGTTCAATGGGAAGCCTGTACCAGTGCCACATTTGCGGATGCCGATTTTCAACTGTCCAGCAGGCGTGCAGTTGTCTTCTGCATACTGTAAGAAATCAGAGGCCCACAACTGTATCATGCCAGTAGGCATAATGTTGACACTCAAACCATTAAGGCAAACTACGGTTGGAGCTTTACAGTCTTTGATGGTGAAATTGTATTCGCAGACCGATTGGTTGCCACAGCCATCTTCGATAATCCACTTTATCTTGTGCTTACCATGAGGAAACTCCGGTATGGTATAGATATTGGGGAATTGTAACGTGTTCCAACGCACATGGAAAACTCTTTTCGTACCATTTGTATTGAATCGAGACAACAATGAAAACTGGTAGGTTTGGTTGTTAGGCAGTCCGCGGTTGTCAAATTGGCGAGGAGTGCCACCTCCGAAATTAGGCGTCAATGCATTTCCAAAATAAACGATTCCCGGAGGCGGTGGATTCGAGCTGTTGATCACCGTTTCCATGACACCATCGTTGTCGAGGTCGAGGAACAGGAGGTAGTGGGCCGAAATGTTTGGTCCAGAACATCCATCCCTGCCTGTTATACCAAGATCCGCTGGACCTTCGCATAAATCGTGGGTTTGGGCGACATTGTCCCACCAATCCATAGTATTCCAGAGTGCTGGATTGTTCGCGGTCACATCGCAATACGCGGTATCTGAGGGGCAATGTTCAAATACAGGTGCTTGCCCATCTATGATCTTTATGATCTGTTTGTACTTGTAGCAATTGGCTTCTTTTTGCCAAAAAGTACAGTAGTCTGTGCCTGGAGCAGGGTCTGATGGGTTTATTTTTACGACCGTAGATCTCCAGGGAGGGAGTGTTCCGCAACGTGAAATTGTTGGGCCTGGCAGATTTGCTATATTGCTTGCATTCGGGTTTGGATTCGGATTTGGGATATAAATACAATCCGCATTTGGATTGAAAGTACACCAGTTGATGATGGTCCAGGTTCGTTCGATTTTAAAGCAAGCATCCGGCACGACAGTGAAAATTTCATCCTCGATGCTTACACCCAAAAGTTCGCAGTCTTCCATAAAGAACTTGGGCTCGTCATAACGGGCAGAATCATCACATACCGTTACAATAGCATCATTGGGCATTCTCAAGAAATATTCCTGAAAATAGGTTACCACTACCCGTTGCGTGCAGGAGCTACTTTGACCGTGGCAGTCGAATGCACGGAAGGTTCTCGTAATGGTACCTTTGTTACAAACGGTGTCGAATAAAGCGTAGTTTACGGAATGCGACAGGCCGCATTGGCCTTGGTAAACTTTCGAGGTGTCGAGGCAACAGTTGTCAGAAACGGTAGCTTTACCGTACGTCCACAAGCTCGGATCGAAGTTTTCGCAGTCGACGCTCACAAGGGCAGGCGGAATACAAGTGGGCTTTATCTTTTCTTGTACTTCTACCTGGATCATGCACTCATTTTTAATTGGAGCATTGTCAAGCCCAACGGCTACACTTCCATTTAGATTAAGCTGATAAACGGTTAATACAATGGTCTGGGTAGTACCCACTTCACAACAGTAGAATTTGATGGAGTCTTGCTCACTGATCGCGCGATCCCGTTCGGAAGGAAGGCTCTGTGCCGGATCATTGCAAGGTAGCGTTCCACGATTGGAATTAAGCTTGTCAATACAGTCTGAATAGGGGGCCATTCGACGAATGGTAAACTTTACATTGTTGCAGTTATCGTAAGACCCATCATTGAAAACGGATGCCTTCACCCAAGTTACTCCGCCAAAACTACAGGCGTCTAATGCACTTGGCATTCCGTTCAGGCCTTCAGGGCCGTAACAATCAAATGGGTCATCTAAGCCAACGGCAACTGTAGTAGTCTGATCGCAAGAAGCCACGGGAGGAACAAGATCACGGATCACCAGTTGGAACGTACAAGTCGTCTTCTTGCCGCAATCATCCTGGGCTACATAGGTCACAACCTGATTGCCAATTGGCAGACAAGGTGTAGTCCCGAATGCCGCCAGGGTATCGCGATCCCACCAGTTGTTTCCAGGGAAATCCTGAAGCGTACCGCCTATGATATACATCCCGGTTTGCGCGTTTGTTTCGGCGTCAAACGTGGTTACCATTCCGCTGATTTTGTTTATCCGAGAGCATTCATCTTTAATAACCAGATCGGGTAAGTCAATGGTGCCACAGCATTGGAACGGATCAACAGAAACGGTCATATTGGCTGGACAAACCATCTCTGGGCCTTGCTTATCTTCGACTTTTATGATCTGATTGTAAATAATGCCATCGCCAAGGCACTCGTCGACAATAGTCCATTCCCGGCGAATCTTATAGGTGCCGTCACAAACTAAAATTTTAAAATCGTGGAATTCCCACCTGATTGTACAGCCGATAGGTTGGCCGAAAACGTAAGGATATCCTTGTAATCCTTGGCTTTCAATCCAACTAGGCGTAGGGTAAGCTGCGGTGCAGTTAAAGCCAGGTGCATCAATGCCGTCGTAGTCTGTTGGCGGAAACACATCGGTCAACATTGGGCGGATTAAGCCTATGGTTTGGAGGCAGGTTGAGGTGTTTCCGCTTGCGTCTTGAGCCGTCCAAAAACGGAAGATGATATTGGTAAAAGCCGACGAGCAGTTTTGCGGATTTTCTACATCAATGTGGGTCAGCGTGAAATTTTGACAGTCCGTCACGGTGGGCAAGGCTGCAAGAATTTCCAGCGTATTGAATAGGTAATTCGGGCTAAGATCTGGGGTGTTGCAGGGAACTGAGAAGTTTTCGCAAGTCAATGCTGGCGCAAGCTTGTCTTCAATTTTGATATTGCCCCAGCATTTGTTGCCGCTTACCAGGTGTGTTATACGCACCTGGTAGGTTTTTCCGATGTCCGTTGCATTGATAAAACCTGGAACCCAAGGGCCGTTGCCAAAAGGCAGGGTCTTGTCCAGCTCTACGAAATAATCGTCAAAGCAATTGTAGGTGCCTTCCAGGATCATATCCGGCAGAATATTCAAGGCGCAGGTTTCATCATCGAGCGAGATGTAAACCAGGTCATTGCAAGTAAGACTTGTAGGCGTCACTAGTACATTTACAAATACCGTGATGGTCTGGACACAGCCAGGATCGTTAGGGCCAAAGGCCTTGGGTACACCACCGTCTACCGAGTAAACGATTATGTACTGCCCCACGCCCTGCGATGGATCAAACGTAGTCGCGGGAATACCGTTAACGGTGAATCCCTGACTCAGGATATTTGCATCGCCAGGTGTCCCAGTCAAAGGAACCGGGTCAGAAAACAGACAGAATGGACCGCTTAAATCAGCCGTAATCGTCGGATTCGGATACTGACAGGAGTTGCCAATAGTCAGGAGTTGGCCGGTTTCGCTACGTACGGTGATGGAATATCCGAGTGCATCCACATGGAGTCCAGTCAAGAAATAATCACCGCTTGGGACAGGCATCTCTGTGAAAGTAGTTCCGACCGGAATCAGAATCGGCGCAGCAGGTGGCGCAGGGCTGCCAGCTATATAAAAGCCTGTATTGGCGATAATTGTCCAGGTTTTTCCTGCCAGCGATTCGATTTTGATGGTTTCGCCAAATTGGCCATTGGTCAACGTGGTGGCGTTGTTTTTGCAAACGCAAGGATCCGTAATGCGAATGGTTGGCGTACAGCGCGAGAACGGAGCAATGGTCACGTTGACCGTGCAAGAGCCAATATTGCCGCAAGGGTCTTGTACTGAAATGGTCACCGGGCGAGTAAGACCTTCATCGGCACAGGTGAACTGTTGCGTGGTGAAGGGCAGTACAACGAGTGCCGAATTTGGCGCACAATTGTCTGAAAAAGTGAAGGCTACATTGCCTAACGCCAGAGATGCCTTTCCAAAAATATCAAGATTCAGGGTAATGTTTGCCGGACAGTTTACCGTCGGCGGCGTGTTGTCCACGACGGAAATAACCTGCGTGAGCGTGGTGGTATTTCCACAAGCATCGGTCGCTTTCCAGGTGCGGGTTATTTTGCGTGCTTGCGGGCAGGTGCCTGCCATGGTCGTTTCGGTAAACGTCACGACGGGGGCCATGCCCACCGCGATGAAAGTCTGTCCGGTATTGATGCCGCAATTGGTGGCTGCGAGTGGGCCTACCCAGGCAAAGTCCGAATATTCATCACCATTGCCCGTCAAATAGAGCGATGTGCCTACCGCGTTAGCGCCATTTTCGAGTACAACAATATCGGTGGAGTTCATTCCATTGGCTGGGCCATTTGTAGCTGCGAACACGCCTTCGTAGCTCAAAAATTGCACTACCATGCCACCCATCACGTTGTGTACCAGGGCTACACCATCTGGCGAACCATTTTGAATGCCGTTGACCGCATAATTGAAGCAGGCCGTTCCAAAGCCGTTGGCTTGGTTCGGGATGATTCCTGCTAGCACAGTAGTATTGTAAGATGTTCCGTCGGCACCATTGTATAGCACAAGAGAATAGGTGGAAAGATCCACGCCTGCAGTGCCCGCGACTTCGATAAATTCGCCAACATCAGCTCCGGTGTTATCGTAATGTATTTCATTGATCCAAACTCGTTCAGTCAACATTCCCGGCACGTCGCAAAGGTCAGCAGCTGTGAGTGTGGGTGCTACTGGCACGGGCAATTCACAGCTCAAGGTAATGTTCATGGGGAGCGGTGGTGGAGAAAATGCTGGGCCAGTGTTGTCTTCGACCGTGATGACTTGCGTGTGGGTAATGGAATTGTTGCAAGTATCTTTGAGTTGCCACATCCGGGTAATGGTGGATTCTCCATTACAAGTGCCAGGCGTAATGAACTGGCTGAACATGGCTGTAATAACCCCCGGAAGCGGGTTAATGATTTGTCCAGCATTCAAAGTGCCGGGCGAAGCTACAATTGGCCCTACCCAGGTAAAGTTGCCATATTGTTGACCGATGCCAGTGAGCTGTAGAGAAGTTCCTACGGCATTCGTGCCGTCTTCTTGCAGGCCGATATCTGTGGAAAGCATCCCATTGGCTACGCCGCCAACGGCTACGAATGCGCCTTCATAGCTCAAAAACTGAATCACAATACCACTTGTAGTGGCCAATGCAATGCCATCAGGTGCACCATTTTGGATTCCATTGACTGGATATGCAAAGGATACCGCGCCAAAACCACCCCCTTCGTTGTCAATTAAGCCGTTCAAAACGGTAGTTCCGTAAGGTGCGCCACCAGTACCGTTGTACAGCACAAGTTGGTAATTAGAGAGGTCGATACCAGCTGTTCCGGCAATTTCAATGAACTCGCCTACGTCAGCACCCGTGTTGTCATAATGGATTTCGTTGATGAAAATCACGGGTATCGGTACGCCTGGGTCGCAATTATCATTTCCTGTCAGGGTGACGGGCATTGGGACTGCATCACAGTTCACCGTGATATTGGCCGGGAGTGGGTTCTGGATGAAGACCGGGGGGGTAACGTCCACCACACTAATGGTTTGCGTAAAACTAGCCGCATTGTTACAAGCATCAGTAGCTGTCCAGGTGCGGGTAATGGTTTTGGCCTGTGGGCAGTTGCCTGGAACAGTATTGGTCGTGAAGACGGGCGTGAGTGGCCCACAGTTGTCAGTCGCCGTTACCGTAGGAACTGGCGGAACGGGGTCGTTGCAGTTGATCGTCAACGTGATATTGGGAAGACCAACGAGCGTCGGAGGGGTTCCGTCTATGCTGGTATTGTAGGTCACTGCTGCACTTCTGTTGCAAAGATCTGTAGCGGTAACCGTGATGACTGCAGCGCATGTACCTACGGTAACAGCAGTTTTAGTGACCACACCCGAACAGTTGTCCGTGGCGGTCGTGGCCGCAATGGCTGCTGCCTCTGCAAGGGCCAGGGTCGTGTAACAAGCTGCAATACTACCCTTTATTACCGTTGGTGGTGTTTGGTCTGGCGTGTAGGTGTAGTTGAGGGTGCAGGTAAAAAAGGTTTCATTCGCATCCTTGATTCCATTGACAGGAGCCAGGTCGTCAAAGATGGTGTAGGTGCGGCTGATGCTGGTAGAGGAACAATTGTTGACCGTAGCTGTGATCGAAGTAATGGCAAGTGTGCCACAGAATGTGCCAGTGATAGTCCCGCCGAGGGCTTGAAATCCTGCCTGAGTGGTTACTGCTGCGGGGATAGGGTTGTTGCAGTCAAAAGCTCCTGTCGGATTGGGTGGGCAGGTCACCGAGAACGAACAAACTTGCACCGAGCAAGACCCCGGGTCAGTAATGAGGACGGAGAAAACGCAGTCCGCGTCGTTATCATCGGTGATGAAGACGGTTACATTGCCAGCACCAGCTGAGCCGTTTTGGAGACGGAATTGTGTGGCTAGACCATAGGCGATATTAGTGGCCGGATTGCCATTCAATAAAGTTACCGTACCACTACTCACGGTCAAACTGTAGGTCGTAATGTTGGTTCCAAAAGGATTAAGGCTGAAACTCAGGTAGTCATCCGCGGCGTTTGGAATGGTGCCGTTGTTGTTGCAGGCCAAACTAGCAAAACCGTCAGCTGAAATATTGCAGGGTGAAATAGAACAGGAGCCTGGATCCACAATAGTTGCGTTCAAGGTACAATTTCCGCTGGCATCTGTAACCGTTACCGTCACATTGCCGCCTCCAGCGGAGCCAGCCTGCAAGCGGAAAAACTGGGAACTACCATAAGGAACATTGGTTGCCGCTGCAATGCCGTTCAAAAGCACACTACCACTACTTACCGTTACATCATACCCTGTACCTAAGTCTGTACCAGTCGGGTTAAGTTGAAACCAGATATAATCGTCAGCAGGGTTGTCACCGGATTCGTTGTTGTCTTCACAGTGTACATCCGTCAAACCAACACTGGTCAGGGTGCAGGCAAAAGTGGCGGTCAGGTTTATGTCATCCAGGCCAAATTCATCGCGTGAGCCAGCTCCAGCTACGTCCGCACCGCTCCAGCGGATGTAATAAAACGCACCCGGTGCAATATTCAAGCCTGAAATTGTAGTGCTTCGGGACGGCGAAACGCCTACCAATACCCAACCCAAAAGATCAGCAGCAGCGGTTGATGCGTAATCAAGCGCTGCTACATTGGTATAAATTACATCGTCTGCAGAGTGTGAAAAATTGAATGAATTGCTGCGCGCCTGGTCATTACGAACATACAGATTATAGGATATTACCAACTTTGTAATATTGGTCGTCCCCGTATTTTCAACCCGTAAAGTCATGGTGCCTGGAGCCCAATCGCCACCCCCTGGCTGTATCATCAGACAAGGATTGGCTACCGTTTGTGGTAGTCCTGTGTAGGCGTAGATGCCGCCAGTGCCTTGGGCAGCTGCTACCGCTCCGCGAGTATAATCAGTAGCAGCAGTAATTTGGGTACCGCCGAATGCTAAATTGCCGTTACTCCAGCCAGTTACGGCCCAAGCATTGGAATTGAGTCGCCCAGCCACAACAGGATTTGCGTCAAAGCCTGCTCCGGTAAAAGCCGTGCTGGGATTTGAGCCAACTGAAATAGGCATGGCGTTGCTAAAATCTAGGTTTGCTGAAACACTCCCGTTTGAGAGTTTTACTTGAGCGTGTAGTCCGGCCATGCATGAAACCAACAAAAAAGCTGATGTACAAAAGCGAACGAAGGAGAAAGGAGGAGTAAATGTATTACGCATAAAAAGGGACAGCTTATTCCATGCCAAAAAAGGCACGGGAGTTTGAGTTGCGTTCAATGTCAAAATAGACTCAGGCTCAGAAGACTGACTATTTTGGTGCGCAAGCGGAATCCCTAAAAATGAAAAACCAGTCCTGGATTTAGGTGCTGAAATAACACGAGACAGGTTAAAAATTAGGATTATGCAGAAGCTGCCAAACTAGTCATGAGATTATCAAAAAACAAGGATTAAAAAAACTCCTGCAAAAGTAGAGAACCTATCCGTAAATGCAGCGAAGCAAGTTGTTTTTTCCAGAAACTTAACTTACTTGGAGGGTTTCAATCAATATCTTAACTTAATTACCCAAATATTCCCCGTCCGGCCACACTCCTCTACTGCCTGCGCGGGGTCAAATTCCAGCGCAATATTGGGCGAAAACTTGCTGCGATCATTCAAACTAATCTCCACCGAACCTTCCAAAATTTGCCCTGGCAAGAGCAGGCCATCCAAGGTTTCACGGCCTTTTTTAATGCTGGTACTTCCAGCAGGTATGGCTCCTCTCGTCAATTTTGTGCCACTCACAAAATACACATTTACAATGGGTTCTGCCTGTTTGGAAAAAAAATGAGCGGCTGTATTTCCTGTGTTTTTCAAGAAAAAATGAAGCCGCATAGTTCGCTCACCCCAATCTTCTACATACGCGGTATCGAATATTATTTCGGCACATCCGCCAGCTGCAATTTTTATTTCGCGGGATTTGAGGTGGACATTCAACCAAATGGGGGCAGAAATTTCGCCGGGTTTGAGTTTCGGGCAGCTACCGCGCACCGCCTCAGCTATGAAAGATTCATGGCCACGGAGCAGGGCTGGCAAGCTAAGGCTGTCAAATTCCACTACAAGGTTCTCAGCCGCACTTTTTGTCCCAAGGATTTGCCTTCCGGTATTGGCCATGCGGCATCGGATCTTGAGTGCCTTGCTTTTTTGTTGTAAAATTTGAACGTCGAAAAGGGCTACCCGCGAGCCAACATAGGTAGCTTGGGCGGCCGTTTTTGAAAAACAAAGGACCAAAAATAAATAGGGAAGCAAAGCTGGCAGACAAAAACGCATGAGGCAAAATTGATGGAATATAACTGGTTAGGCCGTTTGACTTTTGCCACTAATTGCACAAATTAATACAAGCTTGTTATCCAAATTAGTGTAAATTAGTGCAATTAGTGGCAAAAAACACTTGGAGGCTAAGTAATTACGATGGAATTTTATTCAACTCGTGTTAAAATCCCTCAAGGTGTCCGGTTTAGTCCAATTTAACCTTCAACCACTCCGCTGCGCCCAGCGCATTCAAACAACCCGCCGCCGTTAAGCCACCTTTTCGGGCCACCATTACGCCGTATCGCGTGTGCAAAATGCCATCCTTACTGTGTGCATCCGGGTTGATGCTGATGCGGATGCCATGGGCTAAGGCTCTGGGAATCAAAGTATAATCAAGGTCTAAGCGGCGCGGGTGGGCATTCAGTTCGATGCTGACTTTGTGTTTGGCACAGGCTTCAAATACAGCATCCCAATCCAGCGGATAGCCCTCACGACTCAGTAAAAGTCGTCCGGTCGGATGGCCAAGAATCGTGGTGCAAGGATGCTCAATGGCTCGAAGAACCCGTTCGGTAGCCTTTTCGATATTCATCCTTAAATTGGAGTGCACGGAGGCAATGACAAAGTCAAATTTTTCGAGTAGCGCATCGTCATAATCGAGCGCACCGTCGTTCAGGATATCACTTTCGATGCCTTTGAAAATTCGAAATGGTGCAAGTTCCGCATTCAACTGGTCAATTTCCTCCATTTGCGCCAATACGCGATCAGGTTTGAGTCCGTTGGCATAAAATGCCGCTTGGCTGTGGTCTGTGATACCAATGTATTCGTAGCCAAGCGCGCGGGTATATTCACACATTTCACGGAGCGAATGCAGGCCATCGCTGTAAGTGGTGTGTACGTGAAGAATGCCTTTTAGGTCTTGATCCTGAATAAGTTGAGCGGCCGTCTGAAGATTTGATAATCCTTTAAAACTTGTCAAATCTGTCTCGTTTTCTCGCAATTCCGGCACAACGAAAGCCCAATTTGCTTTTTCAAAAACAGCTTTTTCACTCGGTAAGTTTTTGAAATCTACCCCCGGGTTTTCTTGTACAAACCTTTCCAGAAATGCCGCTGTACCCGTGTGTTTGAATAACTTGGAGCCCCATTCAGCGGGCAAACATTGGTGCAAAACCACGGCTGCCCCTTCGGAATGCCGCAGCACGGTTTTCCCATCGTCGCGTTTTTCCAGCTCAAAATCGGAACCTTCAAAAATGGTTTGTAGATCTCCGTCTATGGCGGCTAAAACTTCTACCGATTGAACCACAGGGCACCTGCGGCGTACTTCGCTCACGGGCTCGACGAGGAGGCCTGGTATCTTGGAGCTCAAAAAACCACATAAAGCTTCAGCTCCAGCGAGTGCGGAATCAAGGAGAAGTTTCCCTCGACTATTGAAAAAATAAGCGAGTTTATTTTTGAGGTCTTCTTGTGTTTTCAGGCCAAAGCCCTTGTACTCAATAAGGCGGTTTTCATTGCAGGCGTACCAAAGTTCGCCGGGGCTTTCGATGCCCATTTCCTGCCAGACTTGCCGCACTTTTTTTGGGCCAAAACCACCGATCTCAAGCAGTTCTCTCACACCCGAAGGGGTTTGATCGCGGTACTTTTGGAGGGTAGCCATCTGCCCGGAGTCCAGTAGTTCACGGATTTTTCCGGCAATGGCCGGGCCTACTCCTTTGATGCTTTTGAGCTCCGTATCCGAAAGTTCAGCTAGCGGTGAATCCAATTTGCGCAGCGTAAGGTATGCACTGGCGTAGGATCGTATGCGGAACGGGTCTTCCTCGTGGAGTTCCATGAGGTTGGCGAGCTCGTCGAAAGCCTGGGCTATTTGTTTGTTGGTCATTTTTTCGCAAAATAATCCAGTACCAGATAACAAAAACTCTTCACCCCCAATTTCATCCCGCTTTCGTCCACATAGAAATCAGGAGTATGGTGAGAAGGGGCTTTTTTTTCATCTCCACCTTTGGGCATGCCACCGAGGAAAAAGTAGAAACAGGGGATTTTTTGGGCGAAAAAGCCAAAATCTTCTGCTCCCGTTCGGGGCTTATTTTCTGAAACATTGGCTGCTCCCGCGGCTTCTTGCAAGGAGGGTAAAGCCCAAGCCGTGAGAGCTGGATTGTTGTAGGTAATCGGTGTTTTGTTCTCTATGCGGACTTCTGCATTTGCGCCAGCACTTTCGGCAATTTTGGTGACGGTAAGCTCTATTTTTTTGTGAATTAAGCGTTGCATGGAAGTGTCGAGCGTACGGATAGTGCCCACCATTTCGGCCAATTCGGGGATGATGTTGGCCCGCACGCCACTGGTAATTTTGCCCACTGTGATTACGGCCGGAAAGTCGGTTAGATCCACTTGCCGACTCACAATAGTCTGCAAACCCTGAATTATTTCAGCACTAACCACGATGGGGTCAATGCCACTCCAAGGTGCTGAACCGTGCGATTGTTTGCCATGTACTGTGATGTAAAACCAGTCTGAAGCGGCCATAGCACCACCGGGACGGTATTTTATTGTACCTACCTCAGTACTCGATCCGATGTGCAGGCCAAACATGACCTCCATTTTTGTGTCGGTCAGCAAACCTTCTTTGATCATCAAAGGAGCACCGCCTTCTTCATCGCCCGGAGGGCCTTCTTCCGCAGGCTGAAAAACGAAAACAACCGTTCCGGCTAATTGGGCCTTCATTTTGGAAAGGATTTCCGCCACACCCATGAGTATGGCGACGTGCATATCGTGGCCGCAAGCGTGCATCACGCCAACTTGTTCCCCGTTATATTCGGCTTGTACGGTCGATTTGAACGATAAATTTACCCGCTCAGTCACCGGCAAGGCATCCATATCAGCACGTAGGCCGACAACAGGGCCAGGCTTTCCACCTTTTAAAATGCCAACGACTCCGGTTTTGGCAACACCAGTGCGGACTTCGATGCCGAGCGAACGCAGGTGTGCCGCTACCTTTTCGGCGGTCTTGAATTCGCGGTTGGAGAGTTCTGGGTTTTGGTGGAAATCACGCCGCCAAGCCACCACTTTAGGATCAATCTGGTCGGCCATTTGATCTACCTGGCGTTTTAAGGCTGGCTGAGCAAACGAAGGGATGAGAAATAGGAGATATAAAAAGAGGACGGAAATTTGCTTCATAATAAGATCATTTTGAAGGCAAATGTAACTATTTGTCATTGAACGTCATTTCGTCATTGGTCGTCATTACAGGTCATTTCGTCATTAATCGTCATTTGGGGTTCCAAACCTTGAGCCTTCGAGCGCAAAAAATTGATCAATGACGGTTATGACAAATGACGAAATGACGAATGACGAAATGACGAATGACGATCACTAACGATCAATGACCACATTTTCCATGCGCACGACATTTTCATTGGGCAAGTCGCTTTCAATCAATCCGTCGCGAAGCCGTACGATACGGTGGGCGTGCATAGCGATGTCTTGTTCGTGGGTGACCAGAATAACGGTATTGCCGGCTTTATGAATTTGCTCAAAAAGCCCCATGATTTCGTAGCTGGTCTTGGTATCCAGGTTACCAGTAGGTTCATCTGCGAGGATGATTGCCGGGTCGTTCACGAGGGCGCGAGCGACAGCAACGCGCTGGCGCTGTCCACCAGAAAGCTCATTAGGTTTGTGCGTTACTCGATCGCCAAGGCCCACGGATTCTAGTGTTTTGCGCGCTTTCTCCAGGCGTTCTTCGCGGCCAATGCCAGCATATACGAGCGGAAGGGCCACATTCTCTAAAGCACTGAGACGCGGCATCAGGTTGAAGGTCTGGAAAACAAAACCGATTTCTTTGTTGCGTACTTCGGCTAATTCACCATCGTCCATAGTGCTTACTTCGGTGCCATTGAGCCAGTATTCCCCTCGAGTGGGCGAATCCAGACAGCCCAAAAGGTTCATAAGCGTGGATTTTCCACTGCCTGAAGGCCCCATGAGTGCGACGTACTCGTTTTTTTCAATGTTAAGCGTCACGTCTTTGAGGGCTTCCACGACTTCCGTACCCATTAGGTAGGTTTTATTGAGGGTTTTGATTGAAATTAGCATGATGAAAATATGGTTAATCTGGCAAAATGGATAAAAAAGAGCATTACAGGTAGACCGTTTCGCTTTTGCGCCTGAATTTTCTAAAAAACAGGCCTTTTTGTAACTGATGGCTACCCACACCTCTGGACATTTTCGCGGAGATAGACTTTCCAAGTTTTAAAAACTTGGAAAGTCTGAGCACTCGAAAAAATATCCAGTAATGTGGTCGCTACCCCTTTTTCCTTCTAAAAATCAGCCCTGCCAAAAAGACAAAAAACGCGACAATGCCTGCCGCAATTTGCTCGATAATTTGTGGAAAAAATAGCCTCAAAACGAAAAAAGCTGCGACCGCGGCTACTGCTACAATGGCAATCATGCTACTTTTTGAGTTGGTAAGCGCCATGTGTGAATTGTTTTTTAGTTGAAAATTGATTTCAATTACGCTGGTCTCAGAAGTTTCAAGGGCCGAAATAAGCGTAGCCTTTCCCGGTATAAAAAAAGGATAGAAGTTTGCCGGGTGTTAGCCGTTCAACGGGTCTCGTTTGCCGTTAAACGGAATGCTGGTACACAACGATTGGTACACAACATGCGGATAGGCAATTAATTAAATTACATTCATGTCTTTTTACTTTGCAAACAAAAAGGGTACTTTTGCTTTGACTTTATTCCAACCGCTTTCCTTAATGTTGTTAAAATATAATTAACATGAAAAAACATCTTTTACTATCATTTTTCGTGCTACTCAACGGCTTTCTTTGGGCTGCTTCGCCTGGCACACCTGCTAATTTGTTTCAGGATGACCTTTTTTGCTTGGATCTGGATTTTGCAGGTATAACCCAACTCGAACAGGAAGTGGGATTGTGCCATGCGACCTATTCCCAGCTTGCTTTGGAAAACAACAGCCTTTTAAATTATGTATCCAGTGAAAACCAAAATATCTCAGCTTCTCTGCTTGGTGCGGGTGGCCAGATGGATGAAACCTTGAAAATTGTCCTGATCGTTTTGGGGGTAATTGGCGTACTTACAATTGGATGCTGTTTGGCATTTGTTATTTGGGGCAGTTCATTGGCTTGGTATTGATAGACTTGTTGCGGTGGAGGGCTTTGAGTGGGGAAATTTGTCATTTTTTCGAATGCCTAGGCAAATTTTGCAGTCGAAATCGGGCATATTCGGCGAAAAATTTAACGAAGGCATTCGGAAAAAGGACTTTTCACCCGCTAAAGCCATCCACCGCAACAAGTCTAATGATCGTGACGGAAATAATCGTTAAAAATCATCAAGCAGCTTTGT
>JBBQLD010000005.1:0-34392 GCA_038327555.1 Chitinophagales bacterium | reverse complement strand
ATGCCTTTACGTGTTTCATTGTGCCGAACGACATACAAACAAGTATTGGCAAAACGACTGAGCATGAAAGCATCCGCTACGAGGCCTATCGGTGGTGAATCAATGATGACAAAATCGTAGCGATTTTGTAAGTCTTTTATGAGTTCAGCCAATTTGTCGAGCAGTATCAGCTCTGCTGGATTAGGCGGGATAGGGCCACTGGCAATGAAATCGAGTGCCGGGTGAAGTTTGGAGTGGTGGATAATCGCTTCGGAACTTGTTTGCCCCGCCAAGTAGGTGCTCAACCCGTTTTCAGTATCACCTTTGCCCAAGTAGGAGGCAAGTTTGGGTTTGCGGAGGTCAAGCCCGAGGATGATGGTTTTTTTATTGCTCAAGGCAAGGGTGAGCGCAAGGTTCACCGCAATGTACGTTTTGCCCTCGCCGCTGCTGGTGGAGGTGATGAGCACGGTTTGCTGCTTTTGCTCTGGATTCAGGAACTGCAGGTTGGTGCGCAAAAGTCGGAACATCTCGGCAGCAGGCGAGCGGCTGTCAGCACTTGCCACCAGGTTTTGGCCAGCTACGCCTTGCGAAACCCCGCCAATAATGGGCGCATCGGTCATTTTGCGGATGTCTTCTTCGGATTGGACTTTGTCGTTAAGCATTTCCAATATCCACACCAACAAAGCAGATAAGCCCAGCCCGAGCACAAGCGCCAGGGTGTAGAGCATGATAGGGTCGGGGAACACGGGTTTTTTGTTGTACCTGGCCGAATCCACCACGCGCGAGTTGGGTACGGCAGTGGCCAAGGAAAGGGCGGTTTCTTCTCGTTTCTGGAGGAGATAGAGGTACAGGTTTTGCTTAATGGTCTGTTGGCGCATGATCTCTTGCAGCTCACGTTCCAATAGAGGGGCTTGACGAACTTTACCTGTCAGCATATCGCGTTTGGCGCGTGTCTGATCGAGATTTGTTTCAAGCCGTTTGTCTACTTTGCTAATGGTTTCTAAAATGTTGGCATACAGGCTGTTGAGTTGCTGGGTCATCCCGATCAGCACTGGGTTGTCGGCCTTGGCGGTACGCTGTATACGCTCTCTTTCAAGGGCTTGTTCGTTGTAACGATTTATGAGTACCGACAGTTGGCCATCCTGCGTGCTTAGGTTGGCGGGAATCAGTTGGTACTGGCTAGAGTTGCTCCGAAGGTACAGGTTCATGCTTTTCAGGACGCTTCGCTGAACTTCCAAAGTAGAAACTTCCTGATCGAGCAGAGAAAGTTCATCCATCACCAGGTCAATTCCTTTTTCGATTTTGATGCCAATCTCGTTGCGCTGTTTGTAGCGCTGAGCGGAGCCTTCCACATCCGCCAATTCGCTGGTGAGGTAACGCAATCGGTCTTCTATAAAAGCAAAAGTGCTGCGGCTGGCTTTGTTTTTATCTTCAATGGCCGCTTCGTTGTAAGTCTCGACGAGGGTGTTGAGGATGTTGATGCCTTTGGCTGGAACAGGGTCTATCAGCTTCAGTTCCAGCACACTCGAATAACTGCTCATCGGTTTTACGGATAGGCCATTGGTGTACTTGAGGGCCTGGTTTTCTATTTTTCTGAACTGGATACCTATGGTTCCTTCTAACAGGGGGCATAAACTGTCAAAACGCAGGCTATAACCGCCCCATTTCGTTTTGACCCATTCGCCAAAAGCGTGCGTTGCACTTGGGTTTTGGACTATTTCAAACTTTTCTCTGTCAATGTATTGTACGTTAATTCGAGCGGGCGATTGACCGTTAAAGTAAACGGAGTCCATTTTTATCGGACTTTGGTCGTACAGTTCGCCGCCCTTCACACGTCCAATGGAATGATATTCTACGTTCAGGCCAAGTTTCCGCATCACTTCTTGCATCAGGGTCTCCGACTTGAGGATCTGGATTTCGTTTTCAAGGTTTTTAGACCCCTTCAATATCCCCAAATCTTTGAAAATCGCTTCTTCCGAAATGCCTGTGGTGTTGGTTTCTGAGTCGTCTTTGATGAGCAGCGAACATTTGATTTGATAAAGCGGTGGCGTGTAGCGCAGGTATAGCCACACCAGCCCGACCGCAAGGGCGGAGAAAAACAAATAGAAATACCAACGCCGGAGGATGTACCTGAAAAGGAAGGGGCGGAGCTCAAAGCTGGCCTCCTCTGAAGCGAACAGATCGCTTATTTTAACGGCTTGGGTGTTCTCTTTTGTCAAAACCTTTTTTGTTTGCAGGATTATTAAATGATTGTCAGCGGGTTAGTAAGATCAAAATGTTGGCCACAATCGCTGCTGCCGAAACCCAGGGCAGCACCTTGGTTGCCTGGTCACTCACTACGCTCGTTTTCTGTTTCAGCGGTTCGACATAGACCACATCATTTTGTTTCAGGTAGAAATAAGGTGAACTAAAGACATTTCGGTCTTGCAAGTCCACCCTGCCAAATTCTCGTTTGCCATCCTGCTCGCGTATGACGAGGATGTTTTTTCGATTGCCATAATTCGTCAAATCGCCCGCAAGCCCTACGGCTTCCAGAACGGTCACACTGCGTTCGGGCAGGGTGTAGGTGGCCGGATGGCTCACTTCTCCGAGCACCGTGAACTTGAAATTCAGCCAGCGCACATTCACGATCGGGTTGGCGATGTAGCGCAGGAGTTTTTGCTTGAAGGTGTCGCGGGCTTGCTCCACGCTCAGTCCACTGAGGTGCATTTTGCCCAGCACCGGAAATTCTATGTCGCCCGCCTGATCCACGAGATAATGGTTGCCTGAGACGTTGTTTTCCTCCCTGGTGCGAGCGCCAATGCCTTGTAAGGTAAAAGGCGCCACCGCAGCGGGGTCTTCTGCATAAACGCCGATTTCCAGCAAATCATCCGGTTGTATCCGCACATCGGCCATGACGGCGATGGGCTGAGGCCCGGCTGGGAACTCAGGGCCTTCGTTGAAATTGATCAATTGCTTATGCTGTAAGCAGGCCGCCAGAGAGAGCAGCGAAAGCGCTAAAAGGTTGAAAATGAATAGTCGGTTCATGCTATGTTCATTGCAACTTCCTGAAATTTTATGCTGCCGAGCACCGTCTTCGTATAGACCTTGTGCGGAAATCCCGAAGGGATTGAATGCTTATAGGACCTTGGGATACCAAGGTATTAAATCCCGAAGGGATTGTATGTTTTGTATAGCACGCTGACATATAACCCCTTCGTGATTATTTTTCCTTGTGTGCTGATCTACAATCACTTAACACTTAACACTTATCACTTATCACTTAACACTTATCACTCAAATGCCATTCCACCGTTCTTTTCAACCCTTCCGACACACTTACTGCCGGGAAATATCCCAATACCCGTTGTGCTTTTTCAATGCTGGCCAGCGAGTGCGGGATGTCGCCCAGGCGTTCGGGGCCGAAGATCGCGGTGGTATTTACCTTCAATTCCTGGCGCAAGGTTTCAAATAATTCGAGGAGTGTGGTTTGTTGCCCAAAGGCAATGTTGAACACTTCCCCCAAGGCTGCTTTGTTTTCGCAAAACAAAGCCAACAGATTGGCCTGCACGGCATTGGCCACGAAGGTGAAATCCCGGCTGTGCGAACCGTCGCCGTGGATGGTCGGGGATTCGCCGTGCATTAACTTGTTGATAAACAGAGGAATCGCAGCAGCATAGGCCCCATTCGGACTTTGTCGCGGACCGAACACATTGAAGTAGCGCAATCCGATCACTTCCAGGCCGTAGGTGCGGGCGTACACGGAGGCGTAGAGCTCGTTCACATACTTGGTCACCGCATAAGGCGAGAGGGGTTTGCCGATGTTTTGTTCTAACTTGGGCAAAGCAGTGCTGTCTCCATAGGTAGAAGAAGAAGCTGCGTAAACCAGTCTTTTTATCCCGGATTCCTTGGCGGCGTGGAATACGTTGAGTGTGCCGGAGATGTTTACCGCATGGGTCGTCAGGGGGTCTTGTATGGATCGAGGCACAGAGCCGAGGGCAGCATGATGGCTTATCAGGTCCATTTCGTCACAGGCCGCTAAACAGGCATCGAAATCCCGGATATCGGCTTCGAGGAATTCAAATTTTGGATGGCCAAAATGTTGAGCGATGTTTTCTTTAAACCCTGTAGAAAGGTTGTCGAGTACGCGCACAAAACGGATGCGTTCGTCGGCAAGCAGGGCGTCTACCAAGTTGGAACCGATGAAGCCTGCGCCGCCGGTGACCAGAATTTTTTTCATTTCATCAAAAACGGGTGCGTCGCTAAGGGCAAGGCCGCCAAAGGATGGTATTCCCCCACAAGCCCAAGGGGTGTTTGTTCGCGGATTTCGTGTGCCAGTTGAATGGCTGGTAAAGCATCCTCGAGTCCAAAGCCATTGCCCTCTAAAATTGCCTCATAACTCAGCGTATGCAAGTCTGTAAAACCTTCGCTAAACTCTAGGGATTCACCATCCACCGTGATGGCACGGAAAGTGCGTTTGCCAGCAGCTTCCGGGGGTAGGGTGTCGGCATTGATGCTTAAAAACCAGCGCACCCGCGCATTTTCAAATTCCAAAAAACCGGCAGCGCGGTCGTGCGTGTGTACGTGGACAACGTTGTTTTTCAAGTCGCCAAAAATCCAGGCCAACATGTCAAAGAAGTGAATTCCGATGTTGGTGGCCATACCGCCCGATTTGGCCAGATCGCCTTTCCAGCTGGTGTAGTACCAATTGCCCCTTGCAGTAATGTAGCTCAGGTCCACCTCATGTTTTTTCCCTGCAATGCCTTTTGCTACTTTGTCTTTCAAGCCAATAATGGCCGGATGGAGTCGAAGTTGCAGGATCGTAAATACGCGCTTTTCCGATTCCAGTTCGTTGATTTTCAAAGCCTCCGCGTTCCAGGGGTTTAACACAAGCGGCTTTTCGCAGATCACATTTGCGCCGTTGCGCAGCCCAAAACGGATATGCGCATCGTGCAGATAATTGGGCGAACAAATGCTGACGTAGTCAATGGCTTGTCCGGCGCGTTTCAATTTTTCCAGGTGGCGGTCGAAACGTTCAAACTCCGTGAAGAAATCGGCTTCCGGAAAATAACTGTCCAGAACGCCCACGGAATCTTGCGGGTCATAAGCCGCCACGAGTCGGTGACGGGTGTCGCGGATGGCTTTCAAGTGCCGGGGCGCGATGTAGCCTGCTGCGCCGATGAGTGCGAAATTGGACATTTTGGACGTTGGATTGTTGGACTTTAGACGTTGGACTTGGTTGGTAGGGCGTCTTGGTATTCTGCTTGATCCAAAATATAATTCCGCAAAAAAAATTTAACCTTGACTTTTGACCCAACTCGTAGAAACGGGCTTTTTACTTCAAAATTGCGATCGCCACTTTTGGATCCACCCAAACGCTGTCGTGCTCAAAGTCGAGTTTGATGCGCCATTTCTGTATCGTGGCTGCGCAGATAATGGCCTCCTCGGAGAGGCCGGGGATGACGATGAACTCATCTGAAAGGCGGGTGCCGTTCAGGTAAAAATCAAGCATGAAACGATATTTCACGAGGATTTCATGTGCTTCGCTCGCGGTTTGAATTCGGATCACATCAGGTATTAGTTCTAAATTTCCAAGTTTTTCAGCAACCTTTGGGTTAACGCATGAAAATGATGCGCAGCTATCAAAGACTTCGTGCCCCTGCCACTAGTGGCAGGGGCACGAAGTCTTTGACGGTTTGTTCGAATCTTTTGAACTGATACTTTGTTGCGCCTCAGTCATGGAGAGCCCGCTACAATCCTTCGTCGCGCCTACTCTCATCTCAAAATAATCTGACCAAACTATCAAAGACTTCGTGCCCCTGCCACTAGTATATTCTAACGTACAAACACCCCATGTTGATACCACCCACATTTTCCATCATTACCGTAGTCTATAACGGCGAAAGTCTACTGGCAGGCACCATGGAAAGTGTGTTCCGTCAAACCTATCCGAATATCGAATATATCGTGGTGGATGGTGCCTCGAAAGATGGGTCTGTTAAAATTATCGAAGAATTTGCCTTAAAAATGCCCCATTTGCGCTGGATTTCAGCGCCTGACCAAGGTTTGTACGATGCCATGAATAAGGGTTTACATTTGGCTACTGGAGATTTTGTGCAGTTTCTAAACGCTGGCGATTGGCTTCATGCGCCAGATACTTTAGAAAAAATGGCCGCCTTGATCACCCCAAATACAGGCGTTTTGTACGGCGAAACCATGCTCGTGGATGAAGCGCGCAACCCACACGGCACGATGAGCGAACTCAGTACGCGGCAATGCCCGAAGCAGTTGAAGTGGAAAAACTACCTCGGCGGGATGCTGGTTGTGCACCAGTCATTTTTGCCACGGCGTTCAATTTCACCCCTGTATCGCTTGTCAGCTGAACTATGCGCCGACTACGATTGGTGCATTGAAATCCTCAAACAAAGTCAGGAAAATATTTATATCGGAGGGATTGTGTCGGATTACCTCATGGGTGGACTTTCCAAAAAACGCCACCAACAGAGCCTTCGAAACCGATTCGACGTGATGCGCTACCATTTTGGCCTGGTTCCAACACTTTTTGCGCATGTTTGGGTAATCATAAGAGCCATAATGCATCGAATCAAACGTTGGGGCAAAGAGCGATATTGAAGGCGGAGCTTGGGCTAAAATGTCGTCAAATGGTTGACAAAGGCTTGATATAAATCCCGTTATCAATCCATTTTCCCAAAACGCTCTTCCAATATTTTCGTCCTGAAATCAAAAATCGTACGCAATTGGCTGCGCACAAAGAGCCAGTTTGCGAAATCGCCTAAAAAGCCAAGCGGAAGACTGTAATGAACCAAATCGGTCATTTCTACACCGCCAGGTATGACCTTAAAATGGTGCTGGTGATGCCAAAGGGAGTAAGGCCCTACACGCTGTTCGTCTATAAAAAACTGAGCGTCCTGAACATGCGTAATTTCAGTCATCCAAAATAAAGGAATGCCTAGTATTGGCTTAACGGTGTAGGTGATGACCTGCCCAGTGTACATTTTTCGAGCAGAAAAATCTGGGTCTGAGGTAATATGAAAACCGAGCTTGGCGGGTGTTATTTCTTTGAGATTCATGGGATTGGAGAAAAAATCCCAAGCGGCTTCAGAAGAAATGGGCAAGCGTTGAACGCATTTAAAGGTGTGAACAGACATTTGAACTAGGAACTATGAAGTATGATGTATGAACTATGATGTATGAAGTATGAAGTATGAAGTATGAAGTATGATGTATGAAGTATGATGTATGAACTATGAACTATGATGTATGAATTATGAACGACACTTTTAGTCCAGAAGACGTCCATAGTTCATACATCATACTTCATAGTTCATACATCCCAGGCTACATGTTTTCACTTACAAATTTCTCCAAATTTTCAGGATACTCTTTGGTGTGCTCGTACCGGACGATATCTGTGCTGGTTACTATGCCCAACAATTCGTGATCGTCATTGACAATCGGTATTGCATGAAATAGATGACGGGTCAGTACTTCGGCTACTGCACCGAGGTGTTGGCCCGGATCTAGGGTGGCAACCTTCTTGGTCATAATTTCACTGACTTTCATAGATTGGTATTCCGCCACAGATTTTCCAAGTTTGAAAATATCCCAAGAGGTGACCATTCCTACCAGTTTTTTGCCCTCTACAATAGGGATATGGTGGATGTGTTTGCTGAGCAGAATTTCACGAGCTTCACCAAGTGTACTATCAGGGTTTAGCGTGACGACGTCTTTCGTCATGTGCGATACTACGAGTTCGTTCATCATAGGCCGTCGAATATTTTGTTTGTGATACGGAATTAGTTTGCCCCGAATGTATGACGCTTGGTGTGGCATTTCCAAACCAAAATTGAGATTGTTCTAAAAACTACATTTCTGTGCGTATTCGCGCTTACAAATCTATTATTTTCCCAAATCTCTTGCCCGATTTAAAGCCGCCTCTGCCCCTGCCATGATGCCCTCGTGTAATGCAGCTCCGCGAAAAACTTGCAGTGCAGCTTCTGTGGTTCCGCCTTTGGAAGCCACGCGTCCAATCCAGTTTTCACAACTCAAATCAGACTTATTGTATAAGTCAATCGCACCGGTAAAGGTTTGGCCCACAAGTAATTCAGCCTCCGATGGGGAAAAGCCCATTTGCTTGGCAGCCTCAATCATTGCATTCATAAAGTAGTACACGTAAGCCGGGCTAGAGCCAGAAATAGCTGTAGCTGCGTCGAGCATGGGTTCTTGTTCCACATATAATGTTTTACCCGTAGTGTTCAGCAGGTTTTGCACCATTACCAGCTCGATCCGAGTCACTTCATCGGTGGAGGTAAATGCGGTTACCCCTTCTCCGATTTGTGCCGGGAGGTTGGGCATAGCGCGGGTAATTTTCCGCATGCCAAGGGCTTGGCCTATAGTGGCCATCCGCACAGCAGCCATAATGCTGAGCATTACCTGCCCGGAATCTGTCAGCCCTTGAATGTCGCTAAATAGCTTCTGCGAGTCCTGTGGCTTTACCGCTAAGATTAGCAAATCTGCTTCTGGCACACACAAACGTGGGTCGCTGAAAAACCGGCCTTCCTGGTTGGCACTCAAATGGTTGGCCTTTTCATAGCTACGGCAAAGCACCATCATGTTTTCGGACGTGACGATGCGGCTTCGCAGAAAACATTGTGCATAGGTGAGACCCATGTTGCCGCCGCCAAGGATAAGAATTTTCATGGTTTGTAGATGTGTTTTGACACCGTTCCTAAGTTACTTTTGCGAAAAAACCACGGTTAAAGTTGCCTCTTCCGGACTGACCACTCGATCTACCCGTACAAAAACACCGGGCTGTACCTCTCGGGCTTGACCAATGCTCATGTCAGTTCGTCGAAGTTCTATGATGTCGCCCCAATCTTTCAAAGCGGCTTGTTTTGGCGAAAAGGTACTCAGAAATACGAATTGCCGGGAGGCTTCTTTCAGCCAAAAAGAATCGGGTTGCGTGGTGTATGCTCCTTTCACCGTGAAACGAAACTCTTGCTTGGTGTCGCCACAAACTTCCTGGCCAACTTCGAGTAGAATACCTCGGTCCAACATCAAACTCTCCAAGGATTGTGAGCCTTCCTTTTCAAAATTATATTGTACCACGTGCGGGAGATCCTTAGCAAAGATGGGCTCAGGTTTAAACTTACAAGTAGCTTGGTTCTGACAAGATGCCAGCAAGCCAATTATGAAAAACAAACAGATTTTCGATATATATTTCATGCTAAATCGTTGATTTTGGGAAAAGTAAAGATAAATTGATTTTCAAGGCACAAATTCGAGCGGCAAAAGTAGGTAGTTTTGCGCCCCATAATAACTGCATCGCTAACTGTTTCAATCGCTCATGTCGAACTTACTGATCCGCAACATCCTTACACTTGTCCAAGCCGAGACCCATCGCCGTCAGCTTGTGAAGGGTGCAGATATGGCCTTGATTCCGTGCTTGCATAATGCCTACCTGTTGATCGAAAACGATAGAATTGCAGCGTTTGGCCCCATGGCAGAATGCCCAGAACGTGCAGATGAAATGCTGGATGCTTCGGGGCGGCTCGTTTTGCCAAGTTGGTGTGATTCACATACGCATATTGTGTTTTCGGCCACCCGAGAAGCAGAATTTGTAGACCGAATTCGGGGGCTCTCTTATGAAGAAATCGCCGAGCGCGGCGGGGGTATATTGAACTCTGCACGGAAATTGCAAACCGCTACCGAAGATGAACTATTTGAGGGTGCTTGGGGCCGATTGCAAGAGGTTATTGGGTTAGGCACTGGAGCCATTGAGGTGAAAAGTGGTTACGGCCTAACGCTAGAAAGCGAGCTGAAAATGCTGCGGGTAGTGCGCCGTTTGAAAGAAAATGCGCCAATTCCAGTCAAAGCCAGCTTCTTAGGTGCACATGCTATTCCGATAGAATACAAAACGAACCGAGCAGCTTACATCGATTTGGTCATTAATGAAATGATGCCTCGTGTTGCGGGAGAAGGACTGGCAGATTATTGCGATGTTTTTTGCGACAAAGGTTTTTTTACGCCAGAAGAGACCGACTTGATCTTGAAGGCCGGATGGAAATGGGGACTGAAACCAAAAATCCACGCCAATGAACTTGGTTTAACCGGAGGTGTGCAAGTCGGGGTAGCCAACCAGGCTATTTCGGTTGACCATCTCGAATACACCAGCGAACTTGAAATCGAAGTATTGAAGCACAGCAATACCCTTCCAACCTTGTTGCCAGGCTGTGCATTTTTTCTCGGTATCCCCTTCGCACCGGCAAGACAAATGATTGATGCAGGGCTACCCGTTGTACTTGCTTCAGACTACAATCCGGGCTCATGCCCTTCAGGAAATATGCCATTCGTAATATCATTGGCCTGTGCCAAAATGAAGATGCTTCCCGAAGAAGCCGTGAACGCCGCTACCTTGAATGGAGCACGCGCTATGGAGTTGGAGGCAGACTATGGCACCATTGCTGTCGGGAAGATTGCAAATATCTTCATAACAAGACCAATGTTGTCGCTTGCCGGACTTCCCTACGCCTTTGGCAGTAACGTTGTAGAAGCGGTAGTGTTGGGAGGGAAGCGGCATTGAAGTACTTGTAAGCGGTTGGCAATAAAAGGCCTAAGTACTGCGTTTCGGCGCGTTTTTAGGCATAGCCGCCTGTTAAAGTCAATGATTTGTTTCCATTCAGATATGTCGGATAGGCGGCGTTTGTCTACTTTTGCGACTTTACCCGCCGAAGCCTCTGCGAAGGCGGGTTTTTAGATCAACACAAGCCTCTGCGAAGGCGGGTTTTTAGATAAACACAAGCCTCGGCGAAGGCGGGTTTTAGAATCAATACAAGCCTCGGCGAAGGCGGGTTTTAGAATCAACACAAGCCTCGGCGAAGGCGGAGGTTGGATCAAAAAATGCTGGTTCGAATTTAATCAGGAACGTATGAATAAAGTTAAAACAGGCACTTTCATACAGCAGACCCCAAAGAAAATGAATCTTCTGAAAACTGTTGCAAAATAGCCCATCCCAACAAGAATCCCGTATATCGGTCCATATTATCCATCAACCTTTGTTAAATTTTTTCTACTGATGCACAGACTTCTAATCCCTTTTTTAGCGTGTCTTTTCCTTTACACGCCTGCCCTTTTGCGCGCCCAGTCCCCTCATGAAATCCATTATCTTCCATTTGATGCCAAAAAGCTTCAAGTTTCTCCCGGGCAAGCGGATGCGCCTTGTGGAAGTGCGGGTACTTACACCTTCGGGCAATTTTTAGGTTCAAGCAATGATGTAGGGCCTTCCCCTATCTTCCTTTGCTTTGGCGACTCCTTGCTCGTACAACATAATGGGGATGCAGACCTAACCGGCGACCCCGTTCCGGGTACTCCGGCGGGTATTGCGTATGGTTTTTATACCTGCCCACCCACTGCCAATGGCCCATCTTTGCAAGATATCATTGGAAATGCCATCCCAATGGTTAATCCAGACCCCTGCTTGTTGCCTGGTTCTGCCAATGGCATTTTTATTACCCAGGCAGTTGCCAATGGCGGCGGCACCTGGTTTTTCAATAGTGGCGCCCTCCAAACCAATTTTAACATGGGCCAGCCGCTTTCGCTCTTTTTCGCACCAATAACGGTCGATAATTTTGCGGCAAACACTTTTGAATCAAATCAACCAGGCTTTCCTCCTGGGCCATGTGTGGCGGTAAATACGGCAGCAGCTTTTGAAGTGGTGTACTTGAATGAAATTACCGCCACAGGTATTGACAACAATTTTGGCAATGACTGCCTAGGTCGATTTACGGTGCGTGGTGGTTACCCACAATATGACGGCAATGCAGTGTTTACCATTAGCATTTCACTCGCCAGCAATCCTTTGGTGAAAGCTATCATTCACACCTCTGCCTCCAACCTGTTTCACTTGTCCAGTGTGGCGTTTTCCGTTCCACAAGCAGGCTTATATAATGTTGTCATTGAAGATGGAAAGAGCTGTCCTGCTACTCTCCAGATTGATATGAATGTTTGTATGCCAATGGATAATGTGATGCTTAACTTCCCGGATACGATCGTACCGCCTGGTAACACGATTTGCGTTCCAATTACGGTAAATAACTTTTCTATTCTCTCCGGCTCCTTTTCTATCGAGTGGAACGAGGCGGTGTTGCAATATAATGGCCTTCAAAATATCAATCCAATTATTGCGGCAGATTTTAGTCCGGCCAATTTGAATGATTTGTTGACCTCGAATGGACTATTAGGGGTTCAAATTTTTAATAATACAAATCCAACTACCATTACTATTCCAAATGATAGTACGTTGTTCGAGCTTTGCTTTACGGCTATTGGCCAACTAGGTGATTGTTCAGGTTTAGGGATAACCAACTCCCCGACTGGTGTGGCCCTGGAGGATAGTATTGGTCAAAATCTCTCGCTTTCGGTGGATACTGGTCGGGTTTGTATCGCTTTCTTGCCGCTTGAATTTACCTATGCGGTAATCGATACCAACTGTTTGGGGCAGGCTACCCTACAAATAACCCCATCAGGAGGCGTCGAGCCTTATGACATTGTGGTCAACGAAAACCCTGCAATACCTGGTCCTAACTACTCTGGATCGGTCTCCACTTCCGGGTCGACTTTCGCCGTGCCAAATGTGGGCAGTACTAACAACACACCATTTACTTATGTAATTACCGTAACTGATAATAATGGCTTTGGGGCCTCCGAAACGGTAACAATCGTAGTCGATATAAAGCGAATAGGCGCTCAAATCAATTTTGCGCAGCAACCACTCTGTAATGGTGGAAACAATGGAATTATTAATGCTGTGGTGCTGGAAGGTGGTATCGTGGTAAATAGTCCTGGTCCAAATTTCACCTTTGCCTGGTCTCCATCTAGTGTACCCACGCCGGGGAGTCAAGTGCAGAATGGTGTAATGGCTGGGTTATATACGGTAACCATTACCAATACTACCACCATGTGTTCTGCGGCAGCTTCAGGCTCGCTGGGACAAGCCCCGCCCTTGAGTGCCCAAAGTGTGACGACTACGCCAGCATCTTGCTCTGGTATTGGAGATGGCACGATTACTTATGAAGCCGAAGGTGGTGTTCCATTTGCAGGTCCGGCGTACCAATATACCTGGATCTACGAAAATACGAATACTACTTTGGGTTCAGGTACCGACAATCCAATTCTACTGGGAGGTGCGTTTGCTGGTGAATACAGCATCAAAATTACAGATGCCAATGGTTGTATGTTTATAGACAGTAACTTGGTTTTGACGGATTTGCGGACATTGTCGATCCTAAATACCCCGGTGAATGTGGCCTGCAATGGAGACAATTCAGGCTCTATTTCCGTAAACGTTACGGAATCCATGCCAACGGGTAATATTTATACCTTCACCTGGACTCCAACCGGGTTTATTACAGGAGGAACTAGTCCGACAGCTACGTACAGCAACCTTCCAGCAGGTACATACTCGGTATTAGCAGTAGACATCCTGGGCTGTAAAATAGCGGATACAGTGGTCATCACAGAACCGACTTTGCTTGTACTTGATACTCTTTCCATTGTATTGCCAGGTTGTGCACAGGTCAATAGTGGAACTGTTTGTGTGCAAGCGTTTGGTGGCACAGGTGGATTTAACGGGTATGTTTATAATTGGAGCCAAGCTGGTGCAAGTGGAAACAACTGCCAGAGTGGCCTTGCTCCAAATACTTATACGGTGACGGTGACGGATCAGAACGGATGTAAAGATTCGCTCTCGTTTGTTTTGCCTGCCCCTGGGCCTCCATCATTTACCTCCATAATTACCCCGGTAAAATGTGGTGGCGATGGTGCTTTGGAAGTAACTGCTCCTACGGCGGCAATTGTGATCTGGACGGATCTCAATGGCGTATTGATTGACTCCTTCTTCTCGCCACAATATAAAATTGATAGCTTGCAAGGTGGCGATTATATTGTAAAAATTATTGACCCAACAGGTTGTGTTGCCATAGATACGATTATGTTGACGGGCGTTACGCCAATGTCATTCTCTGACACGACCTTGATGGAGCCAGGTTGTTTTGGCCTCAATGATGGTCAAATTGCGATCGGTGTTCAAGGGGGGCAAACACCTTATACGGGGTATGCCTGGAATCCATCAACGGTTCAACCGCCAAATAGTCCGGTCATCTTTGCACTTGTAGCAGGTACCTATTTGGTTACCGTAACCGATAATGTTGGGTGCACCTTAACTGGAAGTTTCATTTTGAACCAGCCATCTCAAATCGTCAATACTTTTGACCCAACAGTTATTGGTCGCGTATCCTGCTTTGAGATTGTTCCCTGCGATGGGCCTGCTACGCCACTTACTGCTTACACCGATGGACTTGGCGATTTTAATTTCATGTGGGGCGATGGAAGCACCGATTCCTTGCGGATAGATTTGTGTGCAGGCTTAAATATTGTAACTATCACAAATGCCGACAACTGCTTCATCATTGATACCATAGACATCTTGAGTCCAACGGAGATTACGTTCTCTGCGCTAGTCACAACAGAAACGCTTTGCTTTGGTGATAGCACGGGTACCGCAAATATCGCGGCAACAGGAGGCAACGGTGCGCCGTATACTTATCTTTGGAATACAGGCGCAATCACGCAGAATATCGCCGGGGTGCCTGCAGGCGTTTATACCGTGACGCTAACCGATCAAAATGGCTGTACCAATTCAATTGATACCATAAATATTGGAGAGCCGGATCAAATTTCGCTGACCCCGTCTTCCACGGATCCAACTTGTTTTGGTGGTAAAACTGGGCAAACCACCGTAGATGTGCTCGGTGGCGTGCCAAATTATACTTACCTGTGGCAGGATGTCGATGGTGACAATATAGGTTCGGCTCAAACTGCCGAAATGCTACTTGCGGGTACCTACGATGTGACGGTGACCGATGCGAACGGTTGTACTTCTTTTACAAGTGCTATTGTCACAGATCCTCCTCCAGTATTAGGCGACTACGAAGATTTGGCGCCCCTGACCTGTAATGGCGATGAGACGATTTTGAATATCCTTTCCATTTCTGGTGGCTCCGGCGGGCCATACCGTTTCAGCGTTGACTTTGGAGCAGTGCTTGATCCTAATTTTCCCGTAAGTATTGGCGGTGGACAGCACTACATTACCTATATCGACGTCAAAGACTGCGCTATTACAGATTCGATTTTTGTGGCTGAGCCTGCCCCAATTACGGTGACATTCAATCCTAGTATAATTGAGGTTGAGTTAGGTGCAACGGCTGATTTGGAGCCAATTATTACAGGAGCAGCGGTTATTGGTAGCTTCATCTGGACGAACCCACAGGCTTTGATAAATCCAGATACTTTGAACGCTACTGCTTATACCTTCAATAACATAACCTACACCTTGACGGTGCTGGATTCGTTTGGCTGCTCAGGTGTTGGCTCTGTAGTTGTAAATGTAGATCCAAACCGTAATGTATACATTCCCAACGTGTTCATCCCTGCTAACGCAAGCGGCTTGAATGATCACTTCAATGTGAATGTGGGCTTAGGTGTAGAACTGGTCAACTTTATGCGGGTGTATAACCGTTGGGGCGAACTGATGTATCAGCGTGAAAAATTCATTCCCAACAACGACAATCTATCTGAAGGTTGGGATGGGCGATACAAAGGAGATTTTGTCAACCCGGGGGTGTTCGTTTATCTTGCAGAAGTCAGATTCCTCGACGGACGCGTGTTGCTGTATCGAGGCGACGTGACCGTGGTGAGATAGTACCGTGAAATTTATTTCGCCATTAAGTACATCCAAAAAAAGCCGGAATCAGGGAAACCTGATTCCGGCTTTTCTTGGATAGTCGAAAAATTAATTCGACTCCTCCTTGAAAGGATGCCTGGGCTGCCAATCCTCCACAGGCTTAAGGTAATCCAAAATGGTTGGGACAAAATGATTGGCCACCGGATGCTGATGCCGCAAATAACAAGCAAGATTGTGTGCTACAGCCCCAATAGAACTCTTGATTTCCAGCGCAGTACGTGCAAAAACGATGTGGGTACAAGCACCTTCCAGACCGAGCTTTACAATATCGTAAAGTATGTTAAGGTAAATCTGGTAGTCGTGGTTGAGCGCTTTTTCATAGCCTAGAAAATGGGCTTCAAGTTCATCGTAGTTTCGAATCGTGGTATAAAACGCAACCAATTTGCCTTCAAGATAGTAGGCGTACAGGTTGAAATGGTCTGGGAGCTCGTGTTGAAGGGCTGCCAGATATTGTTCGTTGAGATCCACCATGTTGAATCCGGCATTATTGGCAATGTCGCTATAAAGCCGATAAATCGTGGGAAGTTCTTGGCGGATTTCGGCGTAGGAAAGTGTGCGCCGTTCAATTCCATCCAGTTTTTTGAACGCACGTTTAGCACGCGTTCGATATTTGGTAGACATGGCACCGAGGTATGCGTCCATGTTTTGAAATTCAAGATTGAGCACCATGTTGGGCTGAATATCAAATTCCGTAAACCCTTTACTAACCAAAAGACTGCCTTGTGTTTGATGTTCGGGCGCAATGTCTTTGACCAAAATAACAGGCATCTTCACGCCCTCACGAGCCATTTTTTTTATTACATTATTCATGGCTTTTTCTAAAATCTCCATGGCATCTGTAAAGCTAATTTTTTGATAGTCAAAATAGTAGCCGTGTTCTCCGGTGAGCAACATATTCCCGCAAATCAGAATGTCCGCAGCAGTTTTGCCTGCCACCCAACGTTTGAACCACTGGGCCAGTCCACCAAAAAAACAGGGATCTTTGCGAGGTACATCAAGATCAGCGATGGTTTCGTCGCCTTTAAAATATTTAATTTGGCAGAGCGCAACGCCAATTGGACTATCGTTTTTGTAAAAAACAAGGTACACTGAACGCATGCCCTCAGGAGGGTTTGCTTCCAGAATACGGAGATACGGCCGCTGAAGAAAGATATTCTGCGCGGGGGCAGCCAAATCCCAGTCTTGAGCAGCCGCCTCAATACTGCGAAAAAAGGTAAAACGATAAGATTTCGTCAGGTCGGCTGCGATGGTAGGCTCCAAAGTTTGCGGTAGCGTTAAAGTATTGGTCATAGCAGATTAGGTGGCAAAAGCAGGTTGCGCAAAAGAACGCCGCTTTACAAAAATGGTTGCCTTCATTCGACCAATTGCCATTTTTTTACTTCCTCCAAGGCCGCTTTTTCGTCGGCCCAACCCAAAAGGGCCATCGTGCCAAGTCCGTCGTAATACAGGAAAAAAAGCTCAATAATATGCCTGATTACACTGTAATCACGCTGAAACTCAGCCCAAGTGGTAGCCTGTATGATGCGTTTGGCTGGATCGACCGGGATGGCTAGCACTTTATGGTCTAATTCTCCCAAATCTTTAAGCAGGAGCAAGCCAATCGGTATCACCTCTACCACAGATCCTGTTGGAACGTGTTCAGCCAAAAGCAGCACATCAAGCGGATCTCCATCGCCACCACGGTCTTTATCCATACGCGTAGATGGGATAAACCCGTAATTGAGCGGGTACGACATAAAATCGACCCTGCGTACCTGCCCTGCTCGAATATCGGGTTGAAACTGAAGCAATTGCTTATTATATTCGTATTTTGTATTGGTGCCAGCAGGGATTTCAATGACGCCTTGGAGGTGTCCGTTGGCAGCGAAAGAGGGTAGGGCCAGGTGGTTCATTTTTTACAGGGGAATCTTTTTTGTGGGGGATTTTTTTGAAAAAAAATCCCCCACAAAAAAGATTTACAGTTTTGGATGGTGAAGTTAGACTAAGGATTGACGAGTAGGCCAGTATCTTTCAGCCGTACACTTTTTTATTTTGAAAATTTGCGCGTTCAAATTGCTTGTCATTCTGAACGTAGTGAAGACTGTGAGGCCGAAGGCCGAAGCTTTTTCTTCTAAATTTTAGGCCTTCGGCCTCAGATTCTTCACTACGTTCAGAATGACAATCCGCAAAAAAGAAGTGTACGGCTGGAAAGGCCAGTATCAAAGGCCAATTTTGTGCAAAATTTTGGGGTGGGTCAAATCTCTTTCTCTATCAAATATGAATTTCGAATGGGCGAATTCCGATTAATCATTTCAGCCAAAAAACCGGTTAGAAACAATTGGCAGCCAATAACTAAGGCCAAAATACCAAAGAAAAAAAGTGGTCGGTCAGCGATGCCGTATTCCTGATAAACTGTTTTCGCAAAACTTAGGTAAGCTAAAATAGAAAAGCCAATCAGGAAAGAAATCAGGCCTAACGTTCCAAAAAAGTGCATGGGGCGTTTGCCAAATTTGCCCACAAATGAAATGCTTATTAGATCTAAGGGGCCATTGATGAAACGTTCGAGACCGCCAAATTTAGTGATCCCGTATTGTCTGGCTCGGTGTTCTACTACTTTCTCTCCAATCTTGGAAAAACCAGCCCACTTCGCAATAACCGGGATGTAGCGATGCATTTCGCCATATACTTCGATGGTTTTCACCACATCAATGCGATAGGCTTTTAGCCCACAGTTGAAATCATGCAGGTTAATGCCGCTCATGCCGCGCGTTACGGCATTGTAGAGTTTGGTCGGTATGGTCTTACTGATGGGGTCGTGGCGCACTTTTTTCCAGCCACTTACAAGGTCAAAGCCGTCTTCGGTGATCATGCGATAGAGTTCCGGGATTTCTTCCGGGCTGTCTTGCAAGTCGGCATCCATGGTGATCACAACGTCGCCCTGTGCTGCCTGGAAACCAGTATGTAGTCCGGCTGATTTACCGTAATTGCGTCTGAATTTGATGCCGCGTACCGCAGGATTGGCCGATTTTAGTTGTTCGATGACTTTCCAGGAGCGGTCTGTGCTGCCGTCGTCTACCATAATAATTTCATAAGATAGCTTGTGGGCTTCGCAGACGCGGCGAATCCAGGCTTCGAGCTCAGGTAGGCTCTCGTCCTCGTTTTTAAGGGGAATAATGATAGAAACTTGCATAATCTTGGCTAAGGAACGGGTAAATTATGACTTATTACTTTCAGGCAGATTACTTTTTTGTCCCCTCCCTAAAGTTCAAAATTTGTCACCGGGATTGGCTTATGGTGTACCGGGCCTGGAATGAGTGGATCGCGCTGCACATATATGGGTAAAAGTGCTTCAGAATCTTTCTCTACTACAATAGCCAATTGTTGATGCCAGGATTTTTCTTTCAACATGGCCTGCCAACGTTCAAAAAGTTGTTGCTGTTCTGCTGCACTAAACTTGCTTTGTGCGCCGTAAAAGCCCTGTGTTTCTCGTTGTCGACGTGCCTCAAACAGGGTAATGGCACAGGCTACCGAAATATTCAGACTTTCTGCAAAACCAACTTGTGGAATGAGAAAATTGCCATCGCAAAGGGCCAATGCTTCAGGACTCACCCCATCATCTTCATTGCCAAAAAGCAAGGCTGTAGGTTGTACCAAATCCAGGTCATAAAGGGATTCACTCCGATCTCCTAAACTGGTGGCGAGAATCCGTCCGTATCGTTCGCGTACCCTGCGGAAACATTCATCCAGATCCTCAAAAACATACACGTCCATCCATTTGAAGGTTCCTCCAGAGGTGCGTTTGCCCAACACCAGACCGCGCTTGTCCAGGTATTTTTTGGTGTAAACGACAAACACTTCGCGCACGCCCACCGCATCGCAGGAACGAAGTACGGCGCTGATATTGAGCGGGTCAAAGATATTCTCCAGCACCACGGTCAGATCGGGTTGCGACTGCCGGATTACAGCGCGGATTTTTTGTTCGCGATTTTGATTCATTTCAATCAACCGGCACGAAGCCAAATTTATCAAACTTCAAAATATGCACAAAGGTGTTCTCCCAATAATCCAGGGTATTGCGTCCATCGTCCAAAGCTCCGCTGCTAAAAATTTTCGAATAAGAAAACTGCCCGCGTAAGGTCGTGGTGGACTCACGCGCTAGTCGTTCGGGGAATGAAAGACCATAACGTGCCAACATCCGCCCCGTAAACATCGTCACATCGTAGCCATTAAATCCGTCTTCATCAGGGATTGTTCCGGAAGCTTCATAGAATTTTTGCTGAAAGGCTTTCACTTCAGGCTGGGAATAGTCGAGCCAGGAAGCTGAACTGATGTGTACACCCAGGCTGCTAAAGTACGCTGGATCAATGGTTTCAAAGTTTCGCCACTGAGGCATTCCATACACCTCTACGCGGTTTGAGCCTTTTACGTCTTTCAATTTTCGGAGAAAAGCCATGACGAAATCCTGACTTGCCCAAGTCGGCAGCACAAAAATTGAAGTGCGCCCGGCTTTTAGGTATTTTTTTAAATCTATTTTATCAAAATTGTTTGTCTCATCCGGCACCAAGAGTTCTGTCAAGCTTCCACTTCCACCAATCGAGGCACTTGCATTTTGGAAATAAGCTAATCGATCAGCCTCCCTTTGCTTGCATACCAGCGTCACTGCATCGGGTCGGTTAGCTTTGCGAATGTACCTAGTAATAGCCTCACAATGGGCTCGAAGGGAAGGGTTTGTTTGAATAAAATCGGGATTCTGGGTCGTCAGATCAACACTGGGGCTTTCAGGAGAAATTAAAATTTTGCGGCGTTTCTTGGTCCATTCTGCAAAAGTCTGAACATGACTAGAGCGTATCGGGCCAATGAAAACGGACGCTTTTTCGAGACGCGGATTATTCATAAGCTTTTGAAAATCGGCATCGTTGCCTTGGGTATCCCATACCTCGACAACCAAATTGATAGACTCCTCGGTGCTCAATTGTTCGAGTGCAATTTTTGCTCCAGTATAGAATTGCAAGGCCAGGCGGCTTTTTTCTGGCACCTCACTTTCCAACATTTGGCTACTCAAAAACGGCAGCAAAAAATCGAGGTGATAGGTTTGCCCGGCAGTTGGCGTAGTAGGTTTTCCAGAAGGTGCTCCGATAGGCGGTTTTCCGGAATTGTTGGGTGTCCAGCGGATGGTATCCATCGGTGCTGGTTTACCTGGTATAGGCTTTCCAGGTTGATTGGGACGAACCGGATCCGTGCTTCGTTTGGCCGGATTACAAGCGGCTATGATCAAGCCCAGCACAATGAGGAAGAGAAGAATTTGTTTTTTCATCTTGATGTTTAGTGTTACCATAAATCCCTTATCCGCCAGCTTTTTTCGTGTTTTTATACCCTAAATCCAGAAGCAACTTCAGCACCTTGTCCCGGTGATCCCCTTGTACAATAATGACCCCGTCTTTGGCGCTACCCCCTGCGGCACATTTGCTTTTTAGCAATTTGGCTAATGCCTCAAAACTGTCATTGGAGCCCAAATAACCTTTCACTACCGTCGCTTCTTTGCCCCCCCTGCCACGCTCCAGCCAAATACGAAGCGTTTGCTGGGCTGCAAGTTTGTTTTCCTGTGGAGTTTCTTCCTCCTCAAGCTTAAAATCAGGGTCGGTCGAAAAAACAAGACCGCCAAAACCAGAAAGTGAGTTCAATTTTTTACTCATGATATGGGCACTAATATCTTTAGTGTTACAGGTTTCATTTCAAAATTCAAATCGCCTTCTACCACCATGCCTTCACCGTCTAGGTGGACGTGGTTTTCGCCCTCCGCAGAAATCTTTACCTTACGAGCAGTGTAATGCTCTACAAATTCTGCATCGTAGATTTTGCTGTTTAGCATGGCAGGTAAGGCTGCAAAATACTGCCAACGCGGGGCATCTTTCAAAATAACTACCTCAAAAAGTCCGTCGTCTAAGCGTGCGTCAGGGGCTATTTGAAAATTGTACCCATACATGGGGCCATTGGCAATGCTGATGGCGAAACATTTCAGGTTCAGCACTTTGCCGTCTAGTTCGATGCGGCAATCTCGGGGGGTATAACTCAGGCCAGCCTCCACCGATTTGAGGAAATAGGGCAAAAAGCCGCGCCAATGGCTGCCTTTCATCAGATTAGCCACTAAACCATCAAACCTCACCTTGGCGATGTTGATAAAGGATCGTCCGTTCATCGTGCCACAATCAATGGTTTGCACTTCAGCCGTATTTAATTTTTTGATGGCTTCGTCAATATCACGGCCATATCCGAGGTGCATGGCTAATCCATTGCCAGAGCCAGCAGGAATGATGCCCAAAATAACTTCACTCCCCACCAAAGCAGAGGCCACTTCATTGATAGAGCCATCGCCCCCGACAGCCACCACGATTTCGTATCCTTCTTGAATGGCTTTTTTTGCCAGGTCCGCTGCATGGCCTTCTCGCTTAGTTAGCCTTATTCCATACTCGAATTTTTTGTGATTCAAGTGCTTGTCAACGCTGTCCCGAATATGCTTTTGCAAATTCGTTCCTGCTTTTGGGTTTACGATGAACACAATGCGTTTAGGGCGGAGCAGGTACGCCAATAACTCGTTCTTAATAACCGGATGCGATTCGCGCATGATATTGTTCTATTTTCTGTCCATCACATATCCCCTCCAGCGTTCGATGACCGCCTGCATATCCGCAGGCAATTCTGATTCAAAACGAACATGCTCCTTTTTGGTTGGGTGATCAAAGCCTAAAACCTTGGCGTGGAGGGCTTGGCGAGGCAGGAGTGCCATACAACCTTCTACAAATTGACGATATTTGGGGTACAAGGTGCCTTTCAGGATTTTGTTTCCGCCATAGCGAATGTCGCCAAAAAGGGTGTGGCCAATAGATTTTAGGTGAACCCGAATTTGGTGGGTACGGCCTGTTTCCAAGCGGCATTCCACCAAAGTGCAATAGTAAAAACGTTCAATAACTTTCCAATGGGTTACTGCCCATTTCCCATCCTCGCCTTCTGGGAAAACCATAAAAAGGCGGCGGTCATTCGGATTTCGGCCAATATTGCCGCGAATGGTACCCGAATCGCCCTCCATATCGCCCCAAACCAGGGCATAATAACGCCGCTCGAGGGTATGCTGAAAAAACTGATTGGCCAGATGCGTCATGGCGTACCCGTTTTTGGCCACAACCATGATTCCAGTGGTGTCTTTGTCTATTCGGTGGACAATTCCAGCCCGGTTTGGCTCATTGCCTTCCTTGACCGGGAGCTTTTTGAATTCCTCCTGCAAATGCCAAGCAACTGCGTTTACGAGCGTTCCATTGGGGATGCCGACGCCGGGGTGTACGGCAAGACCAAATGGTTTGTTTACCACCAGCACGTCGCTGTCCTCGTACACGATGTTGAGTGGAATGTCTTGTGGGGCAATGTCAAAGTTCTCTTCCAGCGATCTGGGCAGTACAATGGAAATGGTATTGCCTGGTCTGACCCTGTAATTTGGCTTTACATCTTTGTCATCTACCCGTACGGATCCTGCACGGATGGCGTTTTGCACCTTATTGCGGGATCGTTTGGCGAGGCGATCCATCAGGAATTTATCCAGGCGAATCATGGCCTGTTTTGGATCGGCTACAATCTCATGTCGCTCGAAGTAATCCTCGTTCGTTTGTACATCGTCGTCGGCTTCAACTTCAACATTTTGCGGCGGTACAGGCACGAGCTCTTCTGTCTCTGGCAGCGTGTGGTTCATTTCGGAAATAGTCATATTAGCGCGAAGGTAGGGCTAATTAGCGCAATGGAGGTTAGCAACAGACACCAGGCACCAATAAACCAATGGCCAATCACCTTTTCCGGGGATGATTCCACTCCTCTTTTTCGGCAAATTTTACAATGATTCGCATAAAATTTACCATGGAAAGGAAAACCAGAAACCCGACCGTGACTACGATATAAATCCATCGATAACTACCAGCCTCGGCCAGAGGGATTCCAGAAAATCCCCATGCCGCCATACTCGTACCGAGCGCCAAGGCCAGATAACTGTACATGGATGCACCCCAATATTTGACAAAACTGGCTGCGCGAAGGCTCAGAAGACTATTCATCAACGCGAAAAAAAGCAGGAGCGCCGAGCCAATAGACCAGGCAAAAAGCCGATCAAATTGGATTATTTCCGAAGCCGTAAATGCCCAGCCAATGCCCATAATGAAAAGTGCAGCAGCGAAAATAACGACCGCTTGAACGGCCGGGCGATCAATTTTGTCCGTAAGATTAAACATAATGATGGATAGAATAATTGTTTAATGGTTATTCGGTTATTTGTGGAATTGGTTATTTGTGGATTTGGTTATTTGGTTATTTGTGGATTTGGTTATTTGTGGATTTGGTTATTCGAGTGCTCAAGCTTAGGTACTCGAATAACCAAATCCCCAAATCCCCAAATCCCCATTCAAAAGCTATTTACCGAATAGGTGTACCCAGGAGCCGCCCCAGGTAAACTTGCCAGCTTCTTCATTGGTCTTTGCATGTGGAGCAATCATTTTTGAAACCTTTTCAAACTCCTTTTCAATCTGATCTTCGCCGAGTGCAACGGTATTTGGCGCAATAGCTGCTTCAGCTACGTAGCCATGAAGCAATCCGGCGTATTGGCGGCGGAAAAGATCTGAATTGCCAAAAATATCTATGCCCAACACATGGTCGCCACAAACTGCCACCACGCCAACTACATCCTGACGGGTTGCGAATTGACCTTCCAAATGGCTCAAGTATGCATCGCGACGGGCTTTTTCAGCACTTACATTGTCCAAAGCAGTGTAGGCTTTCGTAGAAGATTCTGCGTTGTTCGCTTTCGTGATCTTAGCTACAGCATCCCAAACTTCTTGCTGGTTCCCAGTGTTTTGTACAGCGCGCCGCACCTGTGGGCTGGCTATATTGTAGTAGCCTTTGAAGGCGGCAGCTTCTTTTTCAGCAGCCGGGGCTGAAGGATCATAATAGGTAGAGCGACCAGCTTCCACACAAAAAACCTCGACGTTGCGTACGGTCATTGGGAGAATTACTTCATGATGTGCCAAAACACGATCTTGGTTTCCACCTTTAACAATGTCGCCGGAAAGCATTAGCACGGTGTCCTGGGATTTATTTTGCACGGTAAGGCCATGGTACCAGGCATCGCCGTCGCGTCCAAATTGTTTTCGCTCCATGACCCGAAAACCAGGCGTTTGCATGGCTTCTGAGAGGGTTTTTAAATTTTTCAAGTTGGCATTAGCCTCGGCCACTTCTGCTGAAGCGACCACGGGATATAGGCGGAGGTTTTCATATTTCCACGCGGCATTTTCTTCTTTCAGGAGCGTAAGCGGACTTGATTTTGAATCACCTTTGTTGGTGGAAAATGTTGCGTCATTAATACAAGAAGCTGCAATCAGGGAAATAATAACAGCTAAAAAGAGCAGTTTTTTCATAATTGAATCAGGTTTACAGGTTTTAAAAAGCCATGAAATAACGTTTCAAAAGTACCCAACGCTAACGGGCTGCAAAAGTTTTTTTTAGAAACGTGTGAATAAAAACTTGTTCTAAAAAATCACACCTAAAATAATCAATTGCTGTAACATCGCCACGGCCATACCGTCTACTCAACAACTGGGGTAGTAAAATTCATTCCGCACCTTATTTTAGACACTGAACGAAACGCATGACTAGGGATCTCTTTCACGAACAGGTTTTTCCTATACGACACAAACTTTATCGGTTTGCATTGCGCATCACGGGCAGTGTGCATGAAGCAGAGGATGTTGTACAGGAAGTGCTTGAAAAGGTTTGGAAAACGGCCCCTGAGCAAACCGACCATATTCAAAATTGGGAAGCCTGGTGCATGACATTGACGCGTAATCGCTCGCTCGATAAAACCAGAAGCCAAACCATTCGCCGAACGGCATCGTTGGATGGGGTGGCAGAAAGAAAAAGTGAATCAATCAATCCGGCACAGGCCACAGAGCAAAACGATTTAGTAGCGCGCGTAAAACGAATGATGCAAGAACTGCCTGAAAAACAACGATTAGTAATGCATTTGAGAGACATAGAAGAACTCTCGTATGATGAAATTGCCGAATCACTCAACATTAGTCTCGATCAGGTAAAGGTAAGTTTACACCGTGCCCGAAAAACCATTCGAGAAAAAATGATCAATGATTGAAGGCCCTTGGACTTTAGACCCAAATCGTTCAACACCAAAAATACAATATCCAAAATCATGAAATACGAAGAAATTCAGGACATGCTCGACCGCTATTGGGAGGGCGAGACTACAATAGATGAGGAGCGCAGGATAAAGGCCTACTTCAATTCAGGGGCTTTTGATCAACGATTGCAACAGATTGCACCTATGTTTCAAGCCTTGAGTGAAGAAAAAGCGGTGCAATTGGCTGCAAAAGCAAAAATAGTGTCCATGCGACCACAAATGTATCAATGGGCTGTGGCTGCTTCCATTGCATTGCTATTGACCGCTGGTTGGTGGATGTTCCGAGACGAAAATACGGCCGCTCCGAGGGTAGTTGACACCCCAAGTGCATTACAGAAAGCCATCGAAATGCCAGTAGTTGAAGCACCACAAGAAGCTTTAGCAACGGTAGACAAGCAGGTTCCCAAGCCTGCATTGCCGAAGAAAAAGCACGCTGTCAAGCATATAAAATCGACCCCGGAAATTGATCCGGAAACCGCTCAAGCCATGGCCGAAATTAAAGCCGCGTTGGCACTAGTATCCGCTAAGCTTGACAAAGGCCGCAGCGAAGCCATAAAAGGTGCCAGCTACCTTGAAACCATGGAAAAAATTCCTAAAAGGAAAGCAGGGTAGGGTTCTTAAGTTTCAAGTTTCAAGTTCTTAAGTTTCAAGTTCTTAAGTTTCAAGTTCAATCACTTTCGCTTCTGCTGGTCTTGTCTTGGCTGGTTGGAAGGTAAAGGAAGGAAAACATCAAAAATCATTCATTTATCAATCAGTCACACTATTTTTTTCAAGCTATGAAACATCTATTTTTTTCGATGCTCTTCCTTTTTGCAGGAGCTTTCTCTGCCTCCGCGCAGAACGACGCGATTACGCGTTTTTTTGAGCAATACGCTGAAGACGAGCGTTTTACAGTGGTGTATATCGCCCCAAAACTCTTCCAACTCGCCGCAAAGATCGAAACAGACGACGAAGACTGGAACAACATCCGTGAAGTAGTGAAAGACCTCGGTGGCCTGCGGGTACTCGTTGCAGATAGCATCACCGACGGTGTTGCCCTCTACAAAACGGCCCTTTCAAAAGTACCAACCAACGAGTATTCTGAATTACTCACCGTACGAGACAAAGAAGAACACGTGCGCATTTGGACTAAGGACACTGGCAATATCATTGAAGAGTTGCTTTTGTTGGTCGGCAAGCCGGATGAATTCGTGCTGCTGAGCTTTACGGGCAAAATTGATCTGGACAAGATTTCCTCGCTAGCTAAAGTCCTGGACGTGAAAGGAGCTGATCAATTGGAAAAAATAAAAACCACCAAACACTAAAAACCAATGTTGAAAGCAATCCAGTTATTTATCGCTTTTTTCCTGACGATCAATGCTTTACAAGCGCAAGACTTTGGTTTGTACTGGAAATACAAAGACTACGATGGCGCCATCGCGGTGAGTGTGCCTCGCTGGGCTACTTTTGTCGGAGCCTCATTTGTAGACGAAAAGGCTGACCGTAAGCTCGTGCGCAAAATCCGAAAAGCTCGGGTACTGTTTTTTGAGGATGCAAGTCCTTTTAGTTCTCGGAACTTGAAGAAATTTGTCCGCAAGTCAAAACGTCGTGGCCTGGACGAATTGGTCACCGTTCGTTCAGGAAAAACCAATGTGCGTATCCTGGCTAAATCAAGGCGAAGTACCATCAAAAAAGTCGTGGTGCTATTTAGCTCTCCAGAAGGCGCGGGCTTGGTGACCGTTAAGGGCAAATTCCGACTGGACGAGATTAATCGCTTGATTGAAAAATCTCAAAAGGAAGGCAAAAAGAAAGATGGGGGCGTTACGATTCCCAAATTGCCTAAAGTACCTGTGATTCGAGCCTGAGCTATTCGATACTGGTCTGCGCATAATTGACAAACCATTTTTGACAGGATTTACAGGATAAATAGGATTTAATAAGGGAGAACCTGTCAAATTTCCCCCCTATTAAATCCTGTTTATTCAGTAAATCCTGTCAAAAAATCACTTACGCACAATCGTAGTATCCCGATCAAACACCAAAGGCGCAAAAATGCCCACGGGATTAGCCGAACCGCGCACATTGCTTTTGATCGGAGAAGGCTGGGCAAACGGGTTTATATTGCCAAACACAGCTAGATCAACACTCTCCTTAAAGTCGTAGTAATCACGGGTAATGTGAAAAATCGTATTAAAAATAGTGTCCCCTTCTTTCAATTCGTAGCCCGTACCAAAAGCAATCAGCGAGGTAACTGAAAAACGATCGGTAAGAATGAAATCCTGATCTGGAAAACTATCCAAAGAACTGAAATTCAACATTCTGCGGTAAAAATTTGGCTGACTAAGATCGTCCGTGATGTAAGTCAGCATCCGGGCCAGGGAGTCAATATCGGGGTTAAATTCTACGACGACACTATCCACTTTTACAACCGAAAGCATGGTGGTGGTTCCGCTTATTTCTCCGCCATCTGCTAAGCGGATATTGAGGGTGAATTCAGTGCCTGGCGCCCCTGGTACCAGATTTGTACCCACATAGTTGAAGATTTTAATTGGATTGGGGACGATGGTCAACTGATTCTTGAGGGTATCTGTTCCCCCATTATAAGATATGGTGACCAAAGCGCCATCCAGCAAAGCATTTTGAACAAAATTAGAACTCAGTCCCAAAGTGTCAAAGAAGGCGTAGCTACGGGTCATGAGCAAACGAAAGGGTTTTCCCGGTTCGAGATAGCATTCCACCACGGGTTGACGATTGTATTCGGGCAGGTCAATTTCCACGTCTTTTGTAAGGTTACAAGCCATAAAAAGCAGCACTGCGGAAATGGGGAGGATATTTTTTAGCAAGGTATTTTTCATAATTTAAAGGTTGTGTCGCCGTGGCGTTGTGTGGGATAATCCTAAAACTTGAAATTCCAAGTCAAACTAGGCAATATAGGGAATAAAGACACTTGTCTGGCCTTGATTTCAAACGGTACTTCGCCTAACGGGGTTGTTTGGGTTTCTACCGCAATGGTGATGAAATATGGATTTCGGCGATCGGTGGCATTGAATACGCTGAGCGTCAAGTCGTTTTCAAAGCCATTTCTCTTTTTCCATTTGTATACAACACCAATATCGGTACGCGTATAGGCTGGATAACGGAAAGTATTGCGCGGGCCATAAATTGGCACTACAAACTGAGGTTGAGCACCCGGGAAGTCAATAAAAGACGCCCGGCCACCCGGCAACCAGGCCGGATATCCAGAAGTGTACACGAACGTGGCCGTAATTTGTAGCGATTTATCTTTCCCTCTTTTCTTCCATTTGTAGGCATCCCAAAGCGCCACTACGCTGAGGTTGTGCCGCGTATCGTGTCTTGGCGGGAAAAAAGCGCCATTGTCAATTCCAGGAAAATCACCTCGGCGTACCCAGGCAAGGGTGTATCCAATCCAGCCAGTAAGCCTTCCTTCCTTTTTTTCGATTTCTAGTTCCAATGGACTATAGGCATACCCTCGACCGATGGCAAGTTCGTTTTCAAGGTCGTTGTTGCCAAAAAGTTCGGCGCCATCTTTGAAATCTACGGAATTTTGAAGCCATTTGTACCAGGCCTCCCAAGTTACAAGTACTTGGTCTCCAATGAGATAAGAGGTACCAATCGCAACTTGATCGCTAATTTCTGGCTTTACGCCTTCCGTTGTTGGATACCAAATATCAGTAGGCAAAGAAAGACCACTGCTAGCCAATAAATGCACGTATTGGTTCATACGAGCGTAAGAGGCCTTTATTGAAAGGTGGTCATTCACCTCATAGTTAGCCGCCAAACGTGGTTCGATATTGGCATAAAATGCGGGGTCATTCTGCCACATTGAAAGGCGCAAGCCGTAATTCAGTTTTAGGCGTTTGATCGCCCACTCATCTGCAACATAAGCACCATATTCCCAGCCATTGAAATCACGTCCGGCTTCGAAACGTACCCGACCATCATCGCTGCCAGCTTTGAGGCGTGCGGTAATAAAATCGTGGTAGGTAATATTTGCACCAAAACGCACGGTGTGGTTATTGTTGGGTTGCCAGTAAAAATCTGCTTTTGTGTTCGCATCTTTTACATTACTGCCCAGTCTGAAGGAAAATCCTTGCAGCTCATTTTGGATTTTGTACCGATAATCGGAGAAGGTAAAGGTAGTATTGGCAAAGAGTTTTGGGCCAAAAACGTGGTTCCAACGCGCCGATCCCGTTGCATTTCCCCAATCAAATCGGAAATCGAATGTAGGATCCCTGAAGGTAAAAACATCGCGTCCAAAGTAGCCACTCAAATAGAGCCGGTCTTTGTCAGAAAGTTTGAAATTGACTTTCGTATTGAGATCGTAGAAATAGTAGCGTGGGATTTTGTTGTAGCCTGCTTTGCCTTCATTTGCTTTATTTACCTGTTCAGTAATAATATCGGCATAAGTGCGCCGACCGCTCACGATAAACGAGGACTTGTCTTTTTGAATTGGCCCTTCAATGGTCAATCGGCTGGAAATGATCCCTATTCCGCCCGTACCACTCAGTTTTTTGCTGTTTCCTTCTTTCATACGCACATCGATTACGGAAGATAAACGCCCGCCGTATTGTGCTGGGAAACCGCCTTTATACACTTTCAAATCTTTTACAGCATCAGAATTGAATGTGCTGAAAAAGCCAAATAAGTGATTGGCATTGTATACCACCGCCTCATCAAGCACGATTAGATTTTGGTCATTGTTACCTCCTCGAACAAAAAGACCGGTTGTTCCCTCTGAGCCGGGAGTAATACCAGGTTTGAGCTGCAAAATTTTAATAATGTCGGCCTCACCAAACAAAGCAGGCAGCGCCTTTACCTCTCGCGTGGTAATGGTAGAGGTAGACATTTCGGTGCTTTTGCGTTTTTCGTCCAATCCATTGGCTTTTATCACTACTTCTTCAAGCAATGAGCCAACGGGAAGCAACTCAATGTCAAATTTGATTGCACCACGAGGTAGCACTTTCAAGGTCTGTGTTTGGTATCCGATGTAAGCAAACCGCAGCGACACCGAATCGACTCCTTCGGGAATAGAGAGGGAATAAAACCCATATTCATTGCTGGCATTGCCTTTGCCTAGGCCAGGGGCTTGAACGGTGGCGCCGATGAGTGTTTCGCCATTTTGGCTATCGCGTAGCGTACCACTTACGGTGGCATTTTGCGCTGCCCCAACGATAGGGAACAGCAATAGAAAGTGGCATAATAGGGAGTAGTTCATGTGTGTTAAAAAGACTTGGCGGAAAAGACCTGATGGGTTAGCAATCAGGGCGAGTAGAAGGCTTCAAAAAACAGAGGCTTTGAAACATTGTTTCGCAAAGAGAGCAAAAGCTCCTGCTTTTTAGAATAAGATTCGACCAAGAGCTTAATTCCCTCGATTTTATAGCAAAAGCAGGAGACCGGGAGAAGGCGCGTTTCGGGATTTTATTTTGTTTGACATAACCACTAATAGTCCAAGTCAACTAGTGCATCCTCTGGCTAAATACATTACTTTTTGGCCTGAGGAAGCACCAGCGCGAGCTTAATAAATTAGACCAACCATAAATATTTAAAAAAAATTACGTAAAACATTTTGTAGTTAAAAACAACTTGTTTATTTTTGTGGCGTATTTGACCCTATACAAGGTATCTAAACAAACAGGTTATGTCACAACTTGAAGTTTTTGAAAGCAAAAAAGGGACGAAAGTAGTAATCGCCTCTAGTCTCCATGCCACACTCAAGCTCCCTGTGCGGCAGTATGGAACACAAATTCGACGTTGGTTGCGCGATGTGTATGAATTCGGCGACGGAATACGCCGCCCGCTGCCTTACCGTGATTTTGCTAAACGACCCCGTCCAGGGGAGCCGCTTGAAGATTTCTACCTTACGTTAGAGCTTGCCAAACTGATTGCTTTGCGCACCAATAGCAAGGATAAGCTCAAATATGCCCGCCTGCTTGACGTACTTGCGCATAATGGGCAGATGAATCTTTTTGCCTAGATACACGGTGAATCCACAAACGGTCGCTGACACACTCTTGCTTTCCTTAGGCCGAGATGAACAAATCACGGTCAAACGGGTGCAATCCAAAGATTTTACGGAACGACGCAAGGTGTTTAGCAATACCATTAAAGAGACCTATACCTACGAAATTGTCGTTAAAAACAATAAATCCATCCCAATAAAGGTAGATATATTGGATCAGGTTCCTGTTTCGCGGCAAAAAGAAATTGTAGTAGAATTAGGTGAGCATGAAGGAGCTACCGACAACGAGGAGTTTGGAAAATTAAAATGGGAGATTGAAATCCCTGCGAATCAAAGCAAGCGTGTGCGCTTTACTTACCAGCGTAGGTATATGTGCTATTCAGCTCAAGCTGCGATAGGTCTATAATGTTTGCCATGCTTTTCAAATTCAGGGAACAAAATTACTATATTCCGAAGCATTTTTCACCGCAGCGGCGCAAAGGCGCAGCGTTCCTTTTGGGTTGACAAAAACTCCACGTCTCTGCGCCGCTACGGTAAATTTATGCCATTTCCCCACAGATTACTTGCTCGATAACTTCAGGAAAGAACCGATGTTCTAAAGCCAACACATTTCGGGCAATATCCTCCGCCGAGTCTTTAACCGAAACGGCACATTTAGCCTGAAAAACCAGATCGCCATCATCATAATGCTCGTTTACGAAATGAATCGTCATGCCAGTTTCAGTCTCGCCAGTTGCTTTCACCGCCTCATGTACATGGTGACCATACATGCCTTTACCGCCAAATTTTGGCAATAATGCAGGGTGAATATTGAGCATTCTTCGTGGGAATGCCCGTACCAAATACCCCGGAACCAGCCATAGAAACCCTGCCAGCACGACGAAGTCTATCTTTTGTTTTTCCAATACCTCCAGGATCTCCTCCGTTTCGTAAAAGCCCCGACGAACAATAATCTGAGTTGGAATTCCATGCTCCGCCGCAATGGCCAGCACCCCGGCATTTGGCTTATTCGACACCACCAATGCCACGCGCCCAAGGGACGAACCCTCAAAGTATTCGATTATTTTTCGGGCGTTACTACCGCCGCCAGAAGCGAAAAGGGCGATATTTGTCATTTGAAATTATATCGGATCTGCCAAGTGAGTTGGATTGCGCGAAATTGGCACAAAACCGTTTTGCTTATTAAAGCAGTTTTGTGCAGTTCCGGGGATAATATTAGGATCAAGTAATTTTTCCAATACGGTTGGCTCATTAGAAAAAACAGAAAACCAGAGTAAGAAAAAGCCCCATCCTTTCGCTATTTGTGCAATAGCTTCTGCCGCTTGAGTTGCGTCGTAGGTAACCGAACTTTGAGCTTGTTGAAATAAGGCGAAACTTGAATTAACGGCATCAATTGCTTCGCGTCGTTTTTTCCACCTCAAATCGACCACGTTTGGTCGGCGGTCAATCTTCTGCCATTTGAACAGGCAAATTGTCTTTTCTGCTTTTGTTATTTGGGCATTTTTCAGATTAGGATGCGGAACGATTATAGCAGCGCTTTTTTCAATTGGATGGATATTAATCAAAAAAGCAAGAAAGGGGTTGTGATCCTCAGGTGTATAGTAATCAACGGGGTTATATGGTTTGTTCCCTTTAGCCCCTGTACCATTGCAGGGGACACAAGCAAGGAGCATATTTCCCCAAGATAACAAAGAGCCCTCAGGCAGGCCAAGAATAGGGTTTTTAGGCACAACATGTTCTACACTCAGAGTCTGATTGATAGGCATATTGCAATAGGCACAGTACTCTCCAATCCGTGAAATCAATTCCTTTCGCCAGTGACCGTACTTGGTCACCACCATGTCCTTCCCTGTCTTAGGATCAATTGGGCATTTCCCTTTGTCAAGTGGTCTCATGATTTGGTTTTATTTGCCTTGAGCCATTTTGTTCAATTCAAGAAAAGCCCGAAGGCCGGGATCGGAAATAGCCTTCAACTGATTTTTTAACTCGTCATCAGTGGTATGGCCCATATTAAGACTACCTAAAAAAGTTTTGGCTTTCATATATTTCTCCTGATTTTCAAGGGAATATGGGCTTTCAACCCCCATAATCTCCGTAGCCACTTCATCAATTCTTAGTTCGTTTGGTGATACGTCTGACAAACGATCAAGGTTAATCAATTCATTACTATCCAAGGATTGAACGATATGCTCTGAGTGGGTTGTAGCAATGAATTGGATTTTCGGAAAAGCCTTTTTCAAGTCTGCCACGACATGTTTTTGCCAAGTCGGATGGATGTGCATATCCAATTCATCAATCAGTACTATTCCTCGGCTTTCCTTCACAGCATTTTTCCCATGATGTCCATTCAGTACGGCGCATCTGTATGCAATGCTGGCTGCCAACCTTGCCATTGTTCGGAGGCCATCACTTAGATAAAATAGGGGGACGTAGGTAGTGTTGCCGTCTTCGTTA
>JBBQLD010000004.1:0-34527 GCA_038327555.1 Chitinophagales bacterium | reverse complement strand
GCACCCCTGCCCGGCCAGGCCGTACGGGACAAAATGGATCATTGAGCTCTGTCGCAAATACGCGCATGGTCTGTGCCGGACGGAATTCTGTGCCTCCTTGCGCATAAGCTTGTGAGTATAGCTCCGTCATGCCATATTCCGAATGTATGGTATCCACGTTCAGCGCTGCGCACAAGGCGCTGTGCAATTCAGTACGCGTCAGCTCACGGCGCTGGCCTTTCATCCCGCCCGTTTCCATGATAGTGACGCCTTGTAAATCCATTGGACATTGTTCTGCAAAATCGAGCAATGCAAAGCTTACCCCGAGCAAAAGTGTTTTACAACCCTTTGATTTACAAATGTCCAGGGTGGCTTGTAATCGTTCGAAGTCGTGAAGAAAAAAACCGCTTTCGAGGTGTCTAGAATTTTCAATAAAAAAATTGGCCATAGCAACCAAAGAGGATCCTCCGCGCTCGAGGTAGGAGGGCAGCAAGGCTAAAACGGCCCATTCTCTCGGGTCTCCATAAATTGGAGCAAACCCTCGTCGGGTGTTTTCTAAATAAAAATTGAGGTCTCGTACCTGGTGACGCGAAGGGGTTTGGCCTGTGGTGCCACTACTGGTAAATTCCAGCTCTGCCGCCCAATTCCCCGTTTGGATTCGATGGGTTTTGAAAAAAGAAATAGGCAGAAAAGGGACTTGAGCGATGGTATTGGGGGCTGAAGCACCTGATTTAGGGAAGGTTCGGCCTAATAATTCCAGGTATTTTGAATAGACCAGGTTCCGGTTGGATTGGTATGCAAACACTGCTTGAGCTACGGCGTCGAAGTTCGCTTCGTTGAGGTTTGCCAGCATTGGCAATAAATCAGCGCGTTGTGGAGTTTGCATCTTCCAAAAAAAGCCCAATTTTGGGGCAAAATTTATTGCTATGAAAAATCTGTTTCCTCTCCTTGTGCTTGCACTATTCGTCTTTTTACAGTATTGTGTGCAGCCACCTGACTATCCAAAAGAGCCTGTGATTGAATATGTTGGGATTTCCAAAACCCTTATGCAGCAGGGCACAGGATATCAGGATTCTTTGTCTGTCACCTTTTCTTTTACTGATGGTGATGGAGATCTGGGTTTTCCAGAATCAGACCCAACCGCTAGTGTATTTATTCGCGACTCCCGGGATTCTTTTTCCAAGCCGCCTTTGCAACTACCTTATGTAGAACCACAGGGCGCGGGGAATGGAATTTCTGGAGAAATCACCGTAAAGTTACCGACCACCTGCTGCATTTATACTTCTCTAGAGGGTATCAAGTTCGCATGCGATGATGTAACACAAATCACGTTTGACACTTTTTTCTATTACATCAAAATTCGTGACCGGGCTGGTCACGAAAGCAACGAAATAAAAACGGAGAACATCAGGCTGAAGTGTCAGTAAGCGGCTCCAACTGTGTAGGCTTGAAAAAGCTAAAAATGGTTTTGCCATAATTCCGCACATCCGAAAGATTTGGGTGATTCGAAAAATCATGGTGCGGATTGTGTTCCATGACCAAAAGGCCATCGGGCAGCAATAGGTTTTTCTCTAAAATCAGATCGGGCAAGGTGTCAATGGTCGGCAAAGTATAAGGAGGCCCGGCGAAAATATAATCCCATTGTCCGGAGGCGTTTTCGATAAATCGGTACACGTCCATTTGGAAAATTTTGATCTGCTTCTCAATGCCAAGTTTTTGGGCGGTTTGGCGTACAAAACGCACAGCATCAGGAAATTTGTCCACATAGGTTACATCCTCGCATCCCCGCGAAATAAACTCATACGTGTGGCTTCCGGTACCGCCAAACAGGTCGAGTACTCGAATATCCTCAAAGTCCATCACGTTGTTCAAAATGTTAAATAAGGCCTCTTTGGCTTGATCCATCGTTGGGCGCGTTGGCCACTTATCTGCGGGCGGATCAAACCGTCTGCCGCGAAATTTTCCGCCTATTATTCTCATATCTATGTCTCAAAACGTTTTTAGGAAAGGGTGAAATTGCTCCTTGATTCATTTTTTGTACTACACAAACACCTACTTAAAGTACAAGTTTAAACCGTTGCAAGATCAAACCAGTAATGTGCGGGCAAACTATTGGCCTCCGCAGGCATTTGAAAATCAACAGGGAGCGGAGGAAAACGCAGGGGGCGAATATACCGAAACAGCAATCTAAAGATATCAGAATCTTCAATCAGTGTTCCACTTAAGGTGAGGGGTATTTCGAGTGGATTGAGCTCAAATTGTTTGTAGGCAAGCAAAATGAAATAAAGCAGATCACCGGGTTTATTAAAATCAAATGCATTAAAAAACACCAGATTCCTTCGCTCAAATACCGCAATGTGAACCTTCTGACCCCGCAAGTTAGCAAATACGCCATAGCCTTCGTCAGGGGCCAAGGGTTGGTAAGCCTGCAGCAATGAGCCCCCGAGGTGGATTAATTTTTCACCTGAAAAATAGGATTTACACAATTGAGCCAAACCTGTATCTACGGCCCAAACCAGGTAACAATCAAACGCTTCTAGTTTTTCAAAACCATAGGACAGCTCAAATTTTGGCCTCAAAAGTAGCTTAAAGTATTGCTCCAGATTTTCAGGGTCAAAAAGACGACGGGGCACAAGGGTGCAATCAGCACTTGAGAGGACGCAAGTTTTAGTCTTAAAATGCAGATCGAGGAGTCGTTCTGATCCAAATATGGTGCGCAGTTCAGATTCAACTGCTTGATAGTCTTGTTCTGCCCCAGATAGTTGCCATGATTTTAAGGCCAAAATTTCTTGGTTATTTCTTACCGAAAGCGCGACGCCATTAACGCCGACTACCATGCGCAAAGCACTGGTGATCGCAGTTTGGTGGGTCAACAATTCTGATTGGAAAGAAAACACAGGCATTACAAAAAATGGCCGGAAACCCGAAACCAGTGGCAAAGATGCGCAACCGTTTCAAATTTCCGGCCATTAGTTGATAAGGCCTATCTCGAGAAGGCTCAATTTTTCACAGCAGCAGCAGTTGCGGGGATAGAAGCCGCCGCCGCTTCACCAATCCTGCAAGCGCCATTGTAACGTGCGCCTTCATCCACCACCATGGTTCTGGCGGTGATATTGCCCTCAATAATAGCAGAATCCATTAAGTGAAGTGCTTCTTTCACATGAATATCGCCCTTTATTTTACCTCTGATGGCCGCGTTTAAGGCCACAATATTTCCTTGGACATAACTGCCCTCACCCATTACAAAACGTTTATCCACTTTGACCTCACCATGAATGGCCCCGTCAAGGCGAACATTTTCGCAACAGGCAAATTTGCCGTCGATCGTAGTGCCTTTGGCGATCACCGTGGTTGCCGCGCTGTCTTTGTCGTTGAGCGTAGCAAGGGTGGAATTACTTGTTTTTGAGTCTTTTGTACTTGAACCGAACATGATATTAGGTGTTTCTGATTGAAAATTGGTGATGGATACTGACTGAAGATTATTAAAAACCAAAGGCGGTTACATATTAATAATAATCGTGCCAAACTCTATTTTCAGTTCGGCAAAACCACTGTACAAAGTGCTACTTTTGCGATAAATTATGCCTACCACTACGATCCTTGCCATTGAATCTTCCTGCGATGATACTTCCGCCGCAATTGTGCAAGACGGCTTGGTGCTGTCGAATTGCGTGGCCAACCAGGAAGCACATCGCCAATATGGAGGCGTGGTGCCTGAAGTAGCCTCTAGAGCACACCAGGCTAATATTATCCCGGTAGTAGATCTTGCACTAAAAAAGGCAGGCGTGTCTAAGACCGATATTAACGCGGTTGCATTTACACGTGGACCAGGCTTAATGGGCTCTTTACTTGTGGGTACTTCTTTTGCTAAAGCCTTCGCGTTGAGTCATAATTTGCCACTCATTGAGGTGAACCATTTGCAGGCGCATGTATTGGCACATTTTGCTGAAGATCCAAAACCTGCATTTCCGTTCCTGTGTCTGACGGTGAGTGGTGGCCATACGCAGGTTGTCCTTGTACGAGATTTCCTAGATATGGAAATTCTTGGTCAGACGCAAGATGATGCTGCGGGCGAAGCTTTTGATAAATCAGGCAAGCTCCTGGGTCTGGGGTATCCTGCCGGGCCCCTGATTGATAAATATGCCCGTGAAGGCCAGCCCAAATACCCGTTTCCAGAGCCCAACATGCCAGGACTTGACTTTAGCTTTAGTGGCCTAAAAACCAGCATTTTATATTTTTTGAAAAAAGAAACGGCACTTAACCCTTTGTTTATCGAGGAAAATTTGGCCGATATCTGTGCCTCAATCCAGGGCGTAATCGTAACCATTTTACTGAAAAAATTGCGCAAAGCAGTGCTACAAACCGGAATCCGGGAAATAGCAATTGCAGGTGGGGTGAGTGCGAACTCCGGGCTTCGTAATGCGCTTGAAGCATGGGGGCAAAAGGAAGGATGGAACACTTATATCCCAGCTTTTCAATATTGTACGGATAATGCAGGGATGATTGGGGTGACAGGCTATTACAAGTTTTTAGCGGGTGAATTTTGTGGGCAGGATGCCGCTCCGTTTGCTCGATAATGTGGTGACTTGCAAGCGATAAGGAACGGGTAAATTTAAAAAATGTAACTGGTTAGGCCGTTTGACTTTTGCCACTAATTGCACTAATTTGCGCAAATTAATACAAGCTTGTTATCCAAATTAGTGCAATTAGTGCAATTAGTGGCAAAAAACACTTGGAGGTTAAGTAGTTACAAAAAAATAAAGAATCATGGATAAAATCAGACTCGATTTCTTTGATGTTTTGGGGTACTTAATCCCTGGAACTGCCTTGCTTATGGCACTTTGGGTTACCGCTGATAATGACGTGCAGGAACTTTCAAACTTGTATTTATTTATTTCTAAGATAAAGGGAGAAACCCTACTTTCTTGTATCGTAATTGCTTATATTATTGGATTTACCCTCCATTTTTTCGGGTCGTTGTTCAATAGAATGCTTAATTCTGAGACTGCTATGCGTTTGTTCGGGAAAAAGATTTGTGTTTATATGTCCATCACCGAGCGAAAGATTAAAACCAAGGATATGCCATTTAAATGGGTGCTGATCCGTGAACATGGCGAAAAGCATCTTGGAATTTTGGATAGATGGCAGGCACTAAAAGCGTTGTCTGGCAATATGGCTGCGTTTTCACTTATAGCAGTTGGCTTATGCTTGTTGAAATGGGGTTTTACTGGAAAAGATGTTTGGGGATATATTGCGCCCGCTTTTTTTGTACTGTTTCTCCTTTACACAAAGCAGGCAAATGTTTTCCGCTCTTATCTGGATGATGATTCAATTGCAGTTATTAAAGGCCTTGGTTTGGAAAGGGAATCGCTACCAGCCGCTCAACCAAAGGCTTGATTTTTTAAATGTTTAGAAAACATGTTCGTGCAAAAAATACTTCTTCCCTTACTCCTTTCTGTTGTTCTTCTTTCCTGCGAACAACAGCCTTATCAGATGGGAGAGCGGCTCTATAAAACCCATTGCGCCAATTGTCACATGGACCAAGGAGAGGGTTTGGGTGCCTTGATTCCGCCTTTGGCGGGCTCAGATTATCTTGCTGGCAATCGCGATAAACTTGCCTGTATGGTACGATATGGACTCAAAGACACCATCATTGTGAATGGAAAAACCTATGCCGAGGAGATGGTTGGGAATGAAAACCTCAGCGATATTCAAATTACAAATGTCGTGAACTATGTGCTTCAAAGTTGGGGCAACAATCAGCCACCCTTGACCTTTGAGGTTGTGCAAAAAAGCTTGCAAAGCTGTAAAGAATAGTCTCGATCTGGTCAAGCATTTCTTTGTGGGTGCCGATGTAGATGGACGCGACCAGAATTTCGAGCTACGGTTCAACCCCAAATTTCTACCATTCAAAAGTCTCTGACCACCGTCGGGGACTTTTTGCTTTTCTCGCTTTAATGCTGCCCCGATGTTTGTCCCATCATTTAATTAAAAACGAATTAAGCAATGAAATTGAGACTCATCCTGGCGTTTTTGCCAATCTTACTTTTCCCAGCCTTTTTATTCTCCCAATCACAGACTGTGCGCGGTACCGTGCTCGACAAGCAGGCTGAAACGCCGCTGATTGGTGCTACTATCCAAGTAATGAATGTAGAACCCGGCATTGGTGCTACAACAGACCTAGACGGTAAATTTGCCCTGAAAAATGTGCCTGTAGGCCGCCAAACACTTCGGATTTCCTACCTTGGTTACGAAGCTCAGACCATTCCAAACGTATTGGTAAATGCAGGTAAAGAAGTGTTATTGACCCTGAAAATGGAAGAATCCTTTACCGCAATGGACGAAGTCGTCGTCGTCGCGAAAGTTAACAAAGACAAGGCAATCAATGACTTGGCTACCATCTCTGCCCGACAATTTAACACCGAGGAGGTAAGCCGCTACTCTGGTGGCCGGGGTGATGTAGGCCGCCTTGTCGCAAATTTTGCAGGAGTGGCTGCCAGTAATGATGCCCGCAACGACATCATTATTCGAGGCAATGCGCCTACAGGGGTACTTTGGCGGCTCGAAGGCATCCCAATCCCTAGTCCCAATCACTATTCTACGCTTGGCACTACGGGCGGTCCTGTGAGTGCGCTGAATCCGAATATGATTGGCAATTCAGACTTTTTGACTTCCGCTTTCCCTGCCGAATATGGCAATGCTACTGCAGGTGTATTTGACATCAATTTGCGCAAAGGCAACAGAGACCGATTTGAATTTATGGGCCAGGTAGGCGCGTTCACAGGTTTTGAGGGTGCTATTGAAGGCCCCATTAGAAAGGGTAAGGGCTCGTTTGTGGTAGCCTATCGCCATTCTTTTGCAGAAGTCGCGCAGGCTGCGGGTCTGAATGTGGGTACATCTGCCACCCCAAAATATAAAGACTTGACTTTCAATGTAGATTTTGGCAGCACGAAGGCTGGTAACTTTAGTGTTTTTGGTATTGGCGGATATAGTTCTATAGACTTTTTGGGCGCGGAGATTGACACGACCGATCTATTTGCCAACCCAACTCAGAACGCCTATAATGTATCAAAATTCGGCGTGTTGGGCTTGAAACACAATATTTTACTCAACGATCATGCCTATATCCGCACGGTACTGAGTGCATCCCATTCAGGAAATTCTTTCGAAACGGACGATCTGGAAATGACAGACGCTCAAGGTGAATTGCTCCAAACGAACGATGTGCTTGACGCAGGCGATACGTATCGCCTTTCATCCTTTTACAATGATAAAATAAGCCGCCGATTTACCTTACGTACAGGTATTCTATTGCAAAGTCAGAATCTGGATACTTATGTCAAAACAAGAGAAGGCATCCCTGATTTTGATGGAGATGGTCAACCAGATTTATTCATCCAGCGCGATTTTAATGGTGATTTTAGACAGGCAGAAGCCTTTGTACAAACCCAATGGCGTATTGCAGCGCGATTGACGCTGAACACTGGTTTACATGGCCTTTATTTTGATAAAACAGAAGATGTTGCTATTGAGCCCCGCGTAGCTTTGAACTGGCAATTTGCACCAAAATCTACGCTAAACCTCGGCTACGGGCTTCATAATCAGACCCAACCGCTCCCAGTATTTTTATTCCGCGAACGCCAGTCTGATGGCACTCCGGTAGAAACCAACACTGATCTAGGTTTTACCCGTAGTCAGCACTTTGTATTGGGTTGGGATTACAAGCCAGCAGCTTCTTGGCGGGTAAAGGCAGAGACGTATTTCCAATTGCTGTCTGACGTTCCAATTGAATCTACTCCAAGCAGTTTTGCCTTGCTCAATGCAGGTGCTGATTTTGTTTTTCCTGAAAAAAATAATCTCGTGAACGAGGGCACCGGTACAAACATAGGTGCTGAGCTAACCGTAGAAAAGTTTTTCAGTCAGGGCTGGTATAGCCTTGTAACCGTGAGCGTGTTTGATTCAAAATACAAAGGTTCCGACGGAATTGAGCGCTCTACCGCATTTGATGGCGGCTATGTGGCAAATGCTTTAGCAGGTAAAGAATTCAAGCTAGGCAGCACGGGGCGCCGTGTATTGACCCTAGATACGAAGGTAACCGCAGCAGGTGGCCGGCCTTATACGCCAGTTGATCTGGTGGCCAGTAAAGCCGCCGGACGCGAAGTTTTACTTGAAAACCTGGCTTTTAGTCAACGATTGGATGGGTATTTCCGCTGGGATGTAAAAATTGGGATGCGTATTAATAGCAGCAAACGCAAGCTTTCACAAACGTTTTTCCTTGATTTCCAAAACGTAACCAACAACCAAAATATATTTGCCATTCGATATAACGAGGTGCGTAATGAGGTAGGCAAGACTTACCAGATTGGTTTTTTCCCGGATTTGATGTATCGGGTGGAGTTTTAAATGGCAACTACGAAGCGCGTCTCATAAGTGGTAGAACGGCCTTCAGGCGGTCGGGAAAAAGGGGGTTTACGCCATTAAATATACTTCTTACGCCGTAAACGGCGTACTTCCCGATGGCCTGAAGGCCATTCTATCAATGATGAAACGCCCCCTTAGTACAGACTTTATATGCTTGCTTGCGTTTAAGCGGTATGTTTGAGGCCACAACAACAAACAAACAAATCATGGAACAACCCTATACTGTTATCGGCGCAGGCGGAGCAATCGGCGCACCCTTAGCCCAGGAACTGCTCAAAAATGGCAAACCTGTTCGACTACTCTCCCGCTCTGGCAAAACCATGGATGGTGCAGAAAGCCGAAGTGTAGACGTCTTCAACCAAAAAGAATTAACTGAAGCCATACGCGGCTCGAAAGTGGCTTTTCTACTGGTTGGACTGGATTACAACACCAAGCTGTGGGAGGAAAAATGGCCCATTGTGATGCAAAACACCCTAAATGCTTGCGCAGAGACTGGTGTGCCGCTTGTGTTTTTCGACAATGTGTATATGTACGGCCCTGTGAAGGGAAAAATGACCGAAGAGACACCCTTCAATCCAAGTAGCAAAAAGGGCGTTGTACGGGCTAAAATTGCCACCATGTTGCTGGAAGCTGTAAAACGTGGTGAAGTAACGGCTTGTATTGCCCGCTCTGCAGATTTTTATGGCCCTTGGGCGGATGAAAAGAGTATGTTTTTTCAAACTGTTTTCAAAAATTTTGTAGAAGGAAAAAAAGCTCATTGGCTTGGAAACCCGGCCATGGCACACACTATGACTTACACACTGGACTGTGCTAAAGCTTTGGTGATTTTGGCCGACGACCCGAGCGCATTCAATCAGACCTGGCACTTGCCCAGCAAAAACCCGCCGCCCATTCCAACGGATTTGGTCAAGATTTCGGCTTATGAAATGGGTGTGCCTAACAAAGGCGTGCAAGCTGCCCCAAAATGGCTGGTCAGAATTATCGGACTTTTCGTACCTATCATGAAAGAAATGGTGGAAATGGTTTATCAGAACGAACAATCCTATTGGTTTGATTCGAGCAAATTTGAACAAAAATATGGGTTTCAACCAACGAGTTACGAAGATGGGATTCGGGAGACCGTCAAGTTTTTCAACCTGCGCAAAAACGCTTAATTCTTAATGAAAAGGAAACCTTGTTTCGAAGAAATTGCTGGATTTAACGACCGCTGGCTCATAATAGCCGGTCTGCCCACGGCGGGAATTCTGGTATCCATGTTACTGTTTGGAGATGCTTATCAGCGTATGGACTGGGGCTTTATTGGGGTTAGTATGCCGATATCCATGATTTATACGCTGATTTTTTGGGTGGGGATACGCTGGATTTATAGTGAATTGAAATGGCGTCATCCTTCAAATGAGGCGATAGGGAAACGGATCGTCTGGGTATTTTTAGGTTTCAATGTGTTATTTTTTTCAGTGGATTATGTATTGCACCGCGTATTCGATTGCGTGGGTCTTAGTCATGGTGGCGAGCCCAATTATATTGTCAAATATATCGCCTCTCTCATTCTTTCTGCATTGGTCATCACATTGTATGAGGCCATCTCCTTTTATATTCAACTACAAAGAACCGTTGCCGAAAAATCCCAACTGGAGCGACAGAATGTTGAATCCCAACTCGAAGGATTGCGCAATCAGGTAAACCCGCATTTTCTGTTCAACAGTCTCAATACCTTGGCGTACCTGATTCCGGAAGACGCCGATAAAGCCGTCCGTTTTTTGCAGCAACTGAGCAATGTTTACCGCTACGTGCTGGAAAGCCGCGAAGCAAAAATCATCCCCTTAAGTAAGGAACTAGAATTTCTAGAGGCTTATGTGTTTCTGCTCAAAGAACGTTTTGGAGCTAATTTACAGGTGATTATCCAAGATTTATCAGACAAAACGCAATATTCCATTGTACCGCTTTCGCTGCAAATGCTGTTTGAAAATGCCATTAAGCACAATGTGCTTTCCGTTGAAAAACCGCTCACAATCGAAGTTTTTGCCGAAAACGGCCACCTCATAATTCGCAATAATTTACAGCGAAAAAACCAGGTAATGGACTCCACTGGAGTAGGTTTGCAAAACATTCGCGACCGTTATCGGATGCTGACAGAAAAGGAGGTGGAAGTCATCGCATCCCAGCAATATTTTACCGTTGCACTCCCCATTATCGAACTAAAAGAGGCCCATTCCCAACCCAAAAAACCATTCATACATCATACTTCATAGTTCATACATCATAGTTCATACTTCATACATCATAGTTCATACTTCCATGAAAACGCTTGTTATAGAAGACGAAATCCCGGCTGCCCGTCGACTCAGCAAAATGCTGGTGTCTGCGCGGCCTGCTGTTCAAATACTGGATACGCTCGATTCCGTGGACGGCTCGGTTCGTGGGTTGCGCACCTTTCCTGCTCCTGATTTGATTTTTATGGATATTCAAATCGCAGACGGGCTAAGTTTTGATATTTTCAAACAGGTGGAAATAACTGCTCCGGTGGTTTTTACGACAGCCTTTGACCAGTATGCCGTTCAGGCATTCAAAGTGAGTGCAGTAGATTATTTGCTAAAACCCATTGACCCAAAAGATCTGGAAGTTGCTTTACAAAAATATGATAACCAAAGATTTAGGCAGAGTCCTTTAGATATTGAGGCCCTTTCAAAATTAATCAAAAAAGAAACTTACAAGGACAGATTTTTAGTAAAAACAGGTCAGCAACTCACTTTTTTACCTTCCGCAGAGATCGCTTTTTTTCGGTCCTCGGATGGACTTACCCAAGCCCATGTTTTTGCTGGAAAAAAGTTTTTTGTAGAGCATACGCTGGAGGAGCTTGAAGGCCTGCTCGATCCTCGTGAGTTTTTTCGAATAAGTCGAGGACTACTGGTGCGACTTAGCTCCATCCAAAAAATTCATCCGCACCTCAATGGCCGACTTAAACTCGAACTCGCGCCCAGTTCTCCTGAAGCGGTTTTTGTAAGTCGTGAACGAGCCAGTGATTTTAAGACCTGGTTAGGCGGATAAATGGGCAGTATGTGTGCTTTTTTAAAACTTGTCGGTGCTTTGTCCGTACATTTTGCAACATTTGCCGGTAAAAGCACCTACAGAAAGTATGCCTACGTTCAAATTTACCTCCCTATTTTCCTATTGGCTTTGCGCTGGTCTTATCGTGGTCGCCGCATTGTTTTACTATCCAAAATGGAAGAAAGCAGACTCCGAAGCCACGATAAGTTGGGACGTTTCTGGCTACTATATTTATCTTCCTGGGGCCTTCATTTACAAGGATTTAAAAGAATTAAAATGGTGGGCAGCTATTGAGGCAAAATATCACCCAGGGCCGGGTATGGGCCAGGCTTTTCAGCATCCATCTGGCAATTGGGTCATGAAATACCCCATGGGACAAGCCCTCCAATTTTTACCTTGGTTTGCTGCTGCTCATTTGGTTGCTGAACCACTTGGTTATCCTGCAGACGGGTTTTCAAAACCATATCAAGTTGCGATCAGTTGGGGCAGTTTACTCCTTGCGCTTCTGGGGCTTTGGTTTCTTCGGAAGGTGTTGAAAATTTATTTTTCAGATCCCATTGTGGCTGCGGTTTTAATCTGCCTGGTATTTGGATCCAACTATCTGGAGTATGCCAGCATCACTGGAGCCATGACCCACAATTGGCTTTTCACGCTCTATACTATCCTGATTTTCAGCACGATACAGTTTTACCGCCGACCCTCGTTGGGCTGGGCGGCACTCATTGGACTTTTGGTTGGCTGGGCCACCATTACGCGACCAACAGAGATTATAGCAGCCATTATTCCACTTTGTTGGGGTGTCAATTCCTGGGCAACCTTAAAACAACGATTTGCCTTTTTTGGGTCTAATTTTCCAAAAATTACCCTTGCCGGGCTTTGTGCGGGAACTATGATTTTCCTTCAATTAGCCTATTGGAAATATGCGGCAGGCGAATGGATTGTCTACAGCTATCAGGATCAAACATTTACCTGGTTTCCGCCCCATATCGAAGATGTACTTTGGAGTGCTCGCGCCGGGTGGTTGGTGTATTCTCCAATCATGATTTTCGCCGTAATTGGTTTATTCATGCTCCGCAAGCGCCTGCCAGAAGTTTTCCCTACGGTATTTTTATACTGCCTGATTGCACTCTACATCACTTCTGCCTGGGATATGTGGTGGTATGGGGGTAGTCTCGGGCAACGTGCCATGGTGCAGGCATATCCACTTTGGGCTTTTGGATTAGGGGCTTTTATCCATTGGGCGAGCAATATTCAGTGGCAAAAGACTATTGGTAATGTACTGCGTTTTGGTCTGCTGGGACTAGCCGGAATTTGCATTTACCTTAATTTATGGTGGAGCCACCAAGCTCATTTAGGCGGGCTTTTTGTAGGCGAGCAAATGACGCGTGCCTATTTATTCAAAGTAATTGGCCGTTTCGATGTTGGGCGTGATCGACTAAAACTATTGGATACCCGGGAAGAATTTAAAGGTTCAGACCGAGTTAATATTAGAGAACTTCTGGTTCAAAATTTTGACACGGACACCACTGGGCTTACTTCTGCTGAAGCGCCAATTTCAGGAAAAAGATCCATGGTGCTCAATAAGGAAAAGCAGTTTTCGCCCGAATTTGATTTGCCTATTCGGTCTGGCGAAACGGGTTGGCTGCGTGCTTCCTGCGCTTTTCGTTGTGATTCCCGAGAGGGTGAAACCTGGAGAATGACTCAATTTGTGCTGCGGTTCAGGCTCGGGGATAAAATTGTCAAAGACCGCATGATTCGCCTCCAACGTCATGTGGATGGAAGCGAAACCAGGGTTATTTTCTTTGACACCCGTATTCCAGACCAACCTTTTGATCGGGTTTCTATCCTTTTTTGGAATGCCGAAAGCGATAAGACCCTTCGAATAGATGATCTGCGCGTAGAACGGTTTGAGTGAGACACTTGGGATAAGTCATTCCAGAACTTGAAAGATCCTTCAGGACGGGCGGTGAAAACGCTGCACAACGAAAGTTTATAGTTTACCTAACAGCCTAAACATATTCTTCTTGTAAGCCTCCACACCCGGCTGATCAAATGGATTGACGCCCAACAGATACCCGCTTATCGCAGCTGCCTTTTCGAAGAAAAAGAACAACTGCCCCAAATAGTATGGAGTTGCTTCCGGAATGGAAATAGTCAGATTTGGAACGCCGCCGTCAATGTGCGCCATTCGCGTGCCTTCGGCGGCTTTTTTGTTGACATAATCCATTGACTTACCCGCCAGATAGTTTAAACCATCAAGATCATCGTCAGATTTCGGCACCAGCAATTCCGTTTGGGAGCGTTCAATTTCCAAGACCGTCTCGAAAATGGTTCTTCGACCATCCTGCATGTATTGTCCCATAGAGTGCAGATCCGCGGTGAAACTTACCGAAGCCGGAAAAATGCCCTTGCCATCTTTCCCTTCACTTTCTCCGTACAATTGTTTCCACCATTCGGCAATGTAATGGCAACGTGGTTCATAATTGGCTAGAATTTCAATCTCTTTGCCTTTGTTTCTCAGGATATTGCGCAAAGCGGCGTATTGGTAACAAGCATTCTCGGCAAAGGGTTTTTTATAAGCTATTCGAGCATCCGCAGCGCCGCGGAGCAGTGCATCCACATCAATTCCTGCGGCTGCCAGCGGTAATAGCCCTACAGCGGTCAGCACAGAAAAGCGCCCACCCACGTCGTCAGGCACTATAAACGATTCATAATTTTCGCGATCGGCCAAGGTTTTTAAGGCGCCACGTGCTTTATCTGTAGTTGCGTAGATGCGTAAAGCTGCCGCAGCTTTGCCATATTTCTCCTCTAACTTTTGTTTAAAAATACGGAAGGCAATAGCAGGCTCTGTCGTGGTACCAGATTTTGAGATAACGTTGACAGAAAAGTCCCGGTCTCCAATGGCCTCCAACACTTGATTGTGATAGTCGGCACTGAGGTTGGTTCCGGTAAAAACCACATCAAAGTGCTTTTTCCTGCCCCCTCTTTGGGGAGGCAGAGGGGAGCTAGGTTGGCAAAATTCCAAACCAGCCTTGCCACCCAGATAAGAGCCCCCGATACCAACCACAACAAGCACTTCGCTTTGTTTACGGATGCGTTTGGCGGCGGCTTTAATGCGTTTGTATTCTGCTCGGTTGTATTTGATGGGTAAATCTAGCCAACCCAGCCATTCAGGGCCAGGGCCTGTGCCGCGTTCCAGCAGTTTGGCAGCGGTTGCTATTTGGGATTCTATGGCGGAGATTTCTGCTAAGGAAACGAATTTTTGGGCCGGGGAATAGTCGAATGAGATCATTTTATCCAATTGATTTTCAATGCGTTGTTTGTATTTGAATGAATTTTAAACCGCTCGTCTAATCTCCAGCCTAGCACCCAAATCACCGCTCCATCTCCATTTTCCAAAAGCCAAACCTCCTCTTTTTCAAACCGCGAAAGCTTCTGATTCGTGAAAAAATCTTGCAACTTTTGACTTTTACCCTCCATACCAAGGGGCTGAAACGAATCGCCGGGCAGCCAATGGCGCAAATGTAGGGGGAACTTTAGTTTTTCGGCATTTACTGCTACAGATTGGTGATCGGTTATTGGTAATTGGTTGGCTAGTAGCTGAGTATCTGAGACTTGCATCAGGAAAAGCCTTGAGCCATCGGGCAGGCTGACCATCAAATCATCTGCTTGAATTTCGATGGATGCTGGAGGAGTGACGATTGGCGATTCCTGGCTGCTGTCATTTTGCTCAACAGGCTTGAGCAGTATTTCCGTGCGATCATTGAGGATCTTCCAGCCTTTTACGCTGCTCAATTCAAATCCTACATGGTCAAGGTTCTCAGCCAGTTGTCGTGCTTGCTCTGCATCAAAACCGTATAGTTTCAACCCTTGACGGAGCGCTTGTTCTGGGGAAGGTAGTTGTTTAAGTTTTTGCTTTTCGAGGGTGAGGCTACCAGAATTGATCGTCTGGCTTGAAGTTCGACGATCAACCTTAAGCCAATTATCTAGTAAAAAAGCCAAATTACGCTCCGCTTCTTCAATCCGGCTCATACTACGCGCTGCCGTGTTTAAAAAATTAGGGTTGAGTGCTTCGAGTTGTGGCACAACGTGATGGCGCACAAAATTTCGAGCATAATCATCTGAGGCATTGCTGCTATCCTCATACCAAGTAATTTCATGCACACGAGCGTATTCTAAAATTTCAGGTCTAGTCGCAAAAAGCAAAGGGCGAATTACGCCTTTCCCTTCTGTGGACGGAGCAGGCTTTATTCCAGATAACCCTGGCAGACCAGTGCCGCGTACAAAATTGAGCAAGGCCGTCTCCACCGAATCATTCAGGTGCTGTGCCACTGCAATATAGCCAAATCCATTTTCTGCTGCAATTTCTGCAAACCAGGTATACCGCAAAGTTCTGGCAGCCATCTGAATGGACAAACCGTTATTTTCAGCATAAGTCTTTGTTTCAAAACGTTTTACAAAAAACGGAACCTCAAAGTCTAGCGCAATTTTTTGAACAAATAACTCATCTGCATCAGCGGCCGCATCGCGAAGTTGAAAATTGCAATGCGCAATCGCAAAGGGCAAATTGGCAGCCTGAAACAAATGCGCCATAACCACTGAATCAAGTCCCCCACTTACGGCCAATAGTGTTGGATTTCCCTTGTCCAAAGACAAGCGATGTGTTTTTAGAAACTTAAAAAAGTCATCAAGTAGATTCATTTCTAAAAGTCAAAATATCTTTCGGCCATGAAAAAAATTACACTGCTATCTGCTGTAGCCTATTGTGCTAACAAGGCCTTGAAAAAGATTTGGGCAAAAACGGGTCTATACATTTTACTATTCCTGCCAATTTGCGTTGTGGCCCAAGTTTCCGGAAAAGTGACGGACGAAAATGGCGAACCACTAGCCTACGCCACGGTCTACGTCAGAAATACAAGCAATGGCACCGTGACCAATGCAGAGGGCCAATATCGGCTTTCGACTGGAAAAGGGGCTCAAGAAATTGTATTTCAATACATTGGCTACAAACAGCGCATCGAAAAAATAACGGTTGGCGACAAACCTGCCCGGCTGGATGTAAGTCTCCAGTCTTCTAATTTGGAACTTGGCGAGGTGGTTGTTTCCTCCATCGACCCTGCTGTTCGCATCATGCGGGAGGTAATCGCCAAGCGAAGGTACTACAAAAAGAAAGGGTCAAACTACGCTTGTGACGTCTACATCAAAGGTTTTTACAAATTCGTAGACACACCGAAAAAAATCTTTGGCGAAAAAATTGGAAACATGGGCGGCACACTCGACTCTACAGGCAAAGGGGTGCTTTATCTCTCCGAATCTGTATCCAAAGTCTGGTCTCAAGATCCTCCGGGGCGGAAAAAGGAAGTCATGGTGTCCAGCAAAGTAAGTGGCAGTGAAAACGGGTACAGTGTCAATCGCGCCACACTGACCGAGTTTAACTTGTACGATGAACGACTAGAAATTGAGCGAGAAATATTATCGCCACTTGCCGACAACGCCTTTAATTACTACAATTTCAAACACATAGGTCGTTACAAAAATGAACTTGGATTCACCATCGAGAAGATAAAAGTGATCCCGAAACGAGCTGCTGACCCGACTTTTTCTGGCGTCCTCTACATCGTAGACGATCTCTGGCTTTTGGCCGGCGCCGATCTTTACCTCACAGGATCCTCCATCAAGCAACCTGTGCTTGACACCATGCGCATTCAGCAACAATTCGTGCCGCTGGGCGAAAGTGATTCCTGGGGCTTATTGACGCAAGTAACGAGCTTCAAATTTGGCATTTTCGGCTTCAAAATCGCTGGTTTTTTCAATAGTATTTTTTCCAACATCGACCTTAAACCAACGTTTGAGGAAGGGCTGTTTAGCAATGAAATATTTAAAATTGAGGATAAAGCTACAGAACGCAGCCCAGATTATTGGAAAGATACCCGGCCTGTACCGCTGACAGAAGAGGAAGGGACAGATTATGTAAAAAAGGACAGCCTGCAAAAAATCTGGAAATCCAAGGCATATCTCGACAGTATGGACCGAAAAGGCAATCGGTTCAAACTCAATAATTTACTCTTCGGCTATACCTGGGAAAATTCCTACAAACGAAATTCAGTCTCCTATCCTCCCGTCTTCAAATGGATACAGTTCAATACGGTGCAAGGCTGGCTTTTGGATGTTCGACCTGAATGGAAAAAAGAATCAGACGAACGTGGGACGAAACTTTGGCGGGCGCAAGGCAACCTGAACTACGGATTTTCGGAAAATAAACTCCGGGCCAAACTTAGGGTACAACGTCGATTCGAGAGCATCCGCTACCGGACGCTTACCTTGGAAGGCGGCACAACTACGGAACAATTTAATGATCGAAACCCCATCACCCCTTTTCTGAACACCATTTATTCGCTGGTAGACAAGCACAATTATTTAAAAATCTACGATAAAACATTTGCCAGAGCCGATTGGAGTCAGGTACTCTTGACGGGGCTAAGTTTTCGGGCCTCGGCTGAGTGGGCGCACCGAAAACCGCTCGACAATAACAGTGATTTTACCTGGAATAAAAAAGCCGAACGGGAATACAGTTCGAATGATCCAGTGCCGGATTCCAAGCTTGGCGAACCAGCGGCGTTTCCAGCTTCTGACATTTTTGTTGCGGAAGCCATGTTAGTATTTAGGCCCAAACAACAATATAGCAGTTATCCGAAATATAGGGCATACACCAATTCATCATGGCCTGAATTTGTATTGGGCTATCGAAAGGCCTTGCCTTTGGGGAAGAACAACTGGGCTGATTTTGATCTGCTTCGTTTTCAAATTCGGCAGAACGAACTATCCTGGGGTCTGGCAGGACATACGGAATGGACTGCTGGCGGCGGCTATTTTTTACGCAGCAAAAGTCTGTCATTTATGGACTTACACCACGCAACAGGCAATCAAACAATCTTCGGAACACCTGACAGTTACGTGCGTAACTTCTTTCTTCTGCCATATTATGCTTTCTCCACAGATAAGGCGTACGCAGAAATCCATGCACAGCATCATTTGGAAGGATGGCTATTGGATAAAATTCCGCTGTTTCGAAAATTAAATTGGAAAGAGGTCTTTGGCGCAAACTTCTATTATGCTGAACAACCCTCGCGCGACCCCGCTTTTACTGGAAAATTGCCTTATTGGGAAGTGAACTTTGGCTTTGAAAACATTGGCTTCAAAGCCATCCGTCCGCTTCGAGTAGACTTGGTTGCTGGCTTTTTTGGGCAGAATTTCTACCATTATGGGGTTATAATTGGCGTTGATTTGTAATCTTTCTTGCAAAAATGAAATTTAGGGAACGGTAGCCTATGACTTTGGAACGGTTATTGTTCTAATAGAATAGGTTGTTATGCCCCCCCGGTCATAGTGCTTCATTTCTGAGCAGCCTGCTTTTTTTTAATCTGATCGATTACAATCTTACAAATACTGCCATGACCCACGTCTCAAGTGCTGTGCGTCCTAACCTTCGTGGACGAACAGCTAAACCGATTACACCCAAAGTACTTCCCAAAAAAACCACTTATTCTTCGAAAATGATGCACTGCGATGTCGTGTTCGGTTCGCCGAGCATGGACTGCAATGGAACGGGTATCTGTAAGATTACAGGAACTAATTCCAGTCGCCCAGTGCAACTCAAGAAAAACTGCCAACTTACTTTTGGTCAAATTGCTGCTGCACCAAATGGCAAAGTTTCGCTTTTCTTTTTTCGAGAATATCTTTGTATCCACCTTTATCGCCAACATTTCCGCAGAGGAGTTTTAAAGATGAAAGAGGCTTGTCCTATTCCATCAGAAATTTCCAATGGCTTGAATGTTAAAGGGAAAAACCTTCTTCCTGGCAATTATGCTGTCGTTGAATGCGATGGATATTTTCGGGTGGATTTGGATTGCCGCTAATTATTTAGTCGCCAACAAAAAAACCTACCTACCGCGTTAAGCCGTAAGAGGTTTTTTTTGTTTATCCCAACAGAAGAAGTCAGGCATTGGACACAATAGCCAATGCCTAAGGAGCCAATTATTTCCGTCTAGCGGCTCGAATCAAGAAGTACGCAAGCGCAGCAAAACACAGTACACCAATGATTTGGTAGGCATTCTGGCTAAAGATACCCGCATGGAAAACTCCAGCTTTATCGGTATAGCCCGCCATTTTATGCTCAAGGTTCACTTTTGGAAGCCAACCTTGGCCAGTGTCGTAGGAGGCTTCTTTGGCTTGCCAAATGGCCACAATTACGCCGGCCAATGCCCCGCCTGCCACTAGTCCTGTAGCAAAAAGGCTTCCCCTACCCAATTCGGCATCTTCTACTATTTCACCTTTTCGTTTTGCCCACCAGTCGGTCAATCCTTTCAACGCACCGCCAATCCAAATCGGGAACGTAGTGCTGAGAGGCAAATAGAGCCCTACTGCGAAGGAGAGCGATTTGACCCCACAAAGCTCCATGGTAATGGCTACAAACAGGCCAACCAACACAAATTGCCAATCTAAATTGAAAGAAAGCAATCCTTTAATCAGCGTCGCCATCAGCGTGGCTTGGGGCGCGTTAAATTTCTCCCCGATTGCGTGCTCTATGCCTTGGGCACGAAGTTCGGCAGTCGGCGTATCCAGGAAAAGCACTGTAGCACCAATGACAAGTGAGGAGACAACCACACCAATAAATAGTGCAATCTGCTGGTAGCGCGGTGTTGCGCCGATGAGATAACCCGTTTTTAAATCCTGAGAGGTAGCGCCAGCATTGGCAGCGGCAATGCAGACCATGCTGCCCACAACGAGTGCCATGGGCTCAAAAACCTTGCCTGTCCAGCCCACACCAATAAACACGAGTGCAGTACCCATGATTGTCGCGATGGTCATGCCCGAAATAGGACTGTTGCTGCTGCCAATGATTCCAACAATGCGGCTGGCAACCGTTACAAAAAAGAACCCGAATATGATAACCAAGACCCCTATAAGCAGTTTGCTCATAATGTTTTCCCCAGGAATACCAGGCAAAACCGCCATGAGCAGAATCAGGGCCAGACTTCCAATGCCCACTACTTTTATAGAAAGATCGTCTGAGGTGCGTGCCACAGCCACAGATTTATCACGATTACGCATTTCGCCCATGCTGTCGCGGAACGAGGAAATAATCGTGGGCATGGTTTTGATGAGGGTGATAAAGCCCGCCCCGGCCACAGCACCGGCACCGATTTGCCGGATGTACGCGCGATAAAGTGCTTCTGACAGGTTTGAGAAGGAATGCCCGACGGGATCCCAGCCAAATTTTGCGCTGGCAACCGCAGGGTTCATTAAATCAAGCTTGTCCAACTGAGCAGCAATCATATCTGGCGAAACCAGTGTGGCCAACAGTGGAATGAGTCCAAACCAAGCAAGCACACCACCTGCAACCAATACCCCTGCTATTCGAGGGCCGATGATATAACCTACCCCCAAGTATTCGGGGGTGATCTCACTGCTCAATCGTGCGGCGGGCAAGTACTTGTTTGCAATACCCGATGTCCAAGTCGGCACTTCTGCAATTATATGAAAGATTTTTTGGAGCATAGCATAGCCAACTGCAAAACCAAGACCCTGGTAGGCTGTTTTGGCAAAATCTCCTCCTTTGTCGCCAGCCATAAGCACGTGGGCACAGGCGGTTCCTTCCGGGTAAGGTAAGTTTTCATGTTCTTTCACGATGAGCGAACGGCGCAACGGAATCATCATGAGTACGCCCAAAATGCCCCCAAAAATAGCCAACATCGTGATCGTCCAATAATTGAAATAGCCTTTGCCGATGCCATCGGAGAGAAAAAGAAAGGCTGGGAGGGTAAACACCACACCCGCAGCCACCGATTCGCCCGCCGAACCAGTGGTCTGAATGATGTTGTTTTCCAAAATGGTGGTGCCAAGGAATTTTCGCCCAAGTGAAATGGCGATTACAGCAATAGGAATCGAGGCTGAAACCGTCAATCCCGCTTTTAAAGCGAGATAAACCGTAGCTGCGCCAAACAGTACCCCGAATATCGAACCGATTAGAACAGCACGGACGGTGAATTCTTTGACGGATACGTTTTCAGTGGCGATGTAGGGCTTAAAGTCGTTGTTTTCCATACATGAAAGTTAAAACAGGTGAAAAAGGGAGAATTAGTCGTCATTAAACGTCATTAAACGTCATTAAACGTCATTAAACGTCATTAAACGTCATTAATCGTCATTAAACGTCATTAATCGTCATTATGGTAAATGACCCAATGACGAATAATGACGAATAATGACCAATAATGACGACTAATGACGAATTATCAACCGCCGAAAGGTATGCGAATTTTGAAATTCAAAACTCATAAGCCTCAAGTCGATGGTCGTAAGTTTCAAGTGACTACCTTTGCCCAAACATTTCCCAAGTTGTATGCAGAAACTCTTCGTTTTATTTCGTTTGCCAGCTACCCTAATGGTAGCAATGGCGTTTTTTTCACTGATTACAACGGTAACTGCTCAAGACAAACACTTCACCCAGTTTTATGCTTCACCGCTCACCCTCAATCCAGCACTCTCTGGATCAATGGAGGGTAAATACCGGGTAGGAGCTATTTATCGTGATCAGTGGCGCAAAGTATTAGAAAACCCGATTAAGACCTTTTCTATGGCCGCTGACCTTCGTTTTGAGGCCAACCGCCGCAAAAGTACCGAAGACGCAATTGGTCTTGGTATTATGTTCTTCAATGATAAGGTGAGTGTTGTAGATTTTAGTACGACACAGATAGCTGTTTCACTGGCTTACCATAAAGCCTTGGGAATCAATGAAGATCAATTTTTGTCCATTGGCATACAGGGTGGACTCACGCAGCGAAACATGAATTATGGTTCGCTTAATTTTCATGACGAATTTGATGGCACTACTGGATATACCGGGACATCAAACGAGTTGCTGCCCGCCAACAACTTTGCTTTCCCAGATCTCAATGTAGGCATCAACTACACCTCCCAATTTGCAGGCGAAGGCCGCTTTTTTGCAGGAGCATCCATTCACCACATACTTCAACCAAAGGTTTCTTTTTATGAAGACCCTACAAATACCACGGTGAAACCAGGAGGCAAACTTTATTCAAAAATTAATGCGCAAATATCTGCGAGCATTCCTTTTGATCGAAGCAATCGTGTTTCGATGCAACCCAGGTTGCTCGCCGCATTGCAAGGGCCACACATGGAAATCAACGCGGGCACCAACTTTCGCTTCGCTTTGGGCCAATATGGTGGCAAAGCAATCCATTTCGGTACTTGGGCTCGCCCAGTGCGCAATGATGGCGAATTTGGTTTTGATGCAGTTGTTGCGCTCTTTGGCCTTGAAATCAATTCCATGCTTTTTGGCCTGAGTTACGACCTCAATTTGGGGGCTTTGCAAGCCAACCAGCGCCAGGGGGCTTTCGAACTCTCTGTTTCTTACCTGGGCAATTACGACAACGAAAAAGTACTTTGCCCGAAATTTTGATCATGGATCATGGGCTATGGACGTTGCATCTAGACATTGGATCTCCAAGTCTAATTCTTAAAACCAACGTCTGAAATCCAAAAATCCAACACCCTTTTTTATGAGTAATGTAGTAGCAATAGTGGGCCGCCCAAACGTCGGCAAATCAACACTTTATAACCGTTTGGTAGGTGGTCGAGATGCAATTACAGACGACTTTTCTGGAGTAACCCGTGATCGAAAATATGGCTTCTGCGATTGGGGAGGTAAACGTTTTACGGTAGTAGATACTGGAGGTTTTGTCCACGGTTCTGATGATGTATTTGAAGCAGCCATTCGTTCACAAGTGCGGATCGCTACAGAAGAAGCGGCGGTGATTCTTTTTATGGTGGATACCCAGACCGGTATTACTGACCTTGACGAGAGTATGGCTAAATGGCTCCGTCGTTCCAATAAACCCGTTTTTTTGGTGGTAAACAAAGCGGACAACCACAAGGATTTGTTGGCCGCTAACGAATTTTGGGGACTTGGATTTGAAAACACCCATTTCCTATCTGCCATTAGTGGTAGTGGAACCGGTGATTTGCTGGACGCGGTGATCGAGCACATCGAATTGGTTGAAGAAATCGACACTGAACTTCCCAAATTCGCCATCATTGGTCGCCCTAATGTGGGTAAATCTTCGTTACTCAATGCCTTATTGGGAGAGGAACGAAATATTGTTACCCCAATCGCCGGCACCACCCGGGACACGATTCACTCGGTGTACAATAAGTTTGGCAAGGAGTTCATGCTGATCGATACCGCCGGAATTCGCAAAAAAACCAAGGTAGAAGAGGATCTGGAATTCTATTCCGTAATGCGCGCTATTCGTGCATTGGAAGAATCGGATGTTTGTCTGTTGGTGCTAGATGCTACTCAGGGATTGGAAGGTCAGGACCTGAACATTTTGCGTCTGGCTCAAAAAAGACATAAAGGCATTGTAATCCTTGTGAACAAATGGGATTTGGTGGAAAATAAGCAAACCAATACGATTCGCGATTTTGAAGCTGCGATCAAACACCGGCTTGCACCATTTGATGATGTGCCAGTGCTCTTCATTTCAGTTTTGGAAAAACAACGAATTTTTCAAGCCATGGAAGCTGCTCTGGAGGTGTATGCCAATCGTACCCGCCGTATCAAGACCTCTGAACTGAACGATTTGATGCTGGAGTTGATCGAAGCGACTCCCCCACCCTCTGTGCATGGGCGTTTTCCAAAATTCAAATACGTAACCCAGTTACCCACCCACTACCCATCCTTTGTATTTTTCGTAAACAACCCCAACTGGGTGCGAGATTCGTACAAACAGTTCTTAGAAAACCAACTACGCAAACATTTTGACTTCAAAGGAGTGACCATGGAGGTGTATGTTCGATCGAAAAGCTAATTGGTTTTTGGTGATTTGTCCAAAATTAGCAAAAGAAGCGGCCCTAACAACGCAGCGAATAGGGCCTTCTATAAGTTTCAGGATGAAACTAATAAACACATGTACAAACTAATTCTTCCCCTCCAGTTATTAGCCTTTGCGGCCTGCAAAGATGCTCCTGAACAAATTCCAGCTTACTTGAACCTCAAACCATTCGAAGTGAGTGCACCAGGAGGCGTTAGCTGGCAAAAAATCACCGATGGTTGGCTATATGTCAACGGAGAATATCTGGGTGCTTACTCGCTTCCAGCCTTAGTCCCTGTGCTGGCAGAAGGGGAGAACGAGGTGATCCTTTTCCCTGGGGTAAAGGAAAATGGGATTGAGGCTACCCCAAACATCTACCCATATTTGACCAAATTTACTAAAAAGTACACGTTAACTGGGGCGCAAACTACTGATATTCAAGCTACCACAAATTATGATGCCAATATCAAATACGCTTTTGGAATTGGTCGGGGTGATTTTGATGGTGGTTCATTCCTTTCGCTGGAAAACCGTGATTCCGATGTTGCAGTCAATGTTGAACTGACTCCAATTGGTGCATTTTCAGGCAAATCGATATTGATGCAAATAGATACTGGGCATCCGATTATGGATATTGCTACAGAGAAAATGGAGGGTCTGCCCGTATCAGGATCGCCTCAAGTTTGGCTTGAACTTCAATATAAGACTGATGTTCCGTTTTTCCTATATATGCTTAGTGGCGCAAACCAAGAATCACAGCCTGTCTTTCAATTCAATCTTTCAGAAAAGTGGAACAAAATTTACCTGAATATCACAGGAACGCTTGTCACTACACAACAAAGGGAGCAACGACTTTTTTTCCGACTCAGCCTGCCTAGAACTACCACGGGGGATTTCTCCCAGAATACGGGTACTGTGATGATTGATAATATTAGGGTGGTGCATTTTTAGTTTAAAGTTACAAGTATCAAGTTTAAAGTTGCAAGTATCAAGCGGCGGTGTCCTTGAAACTTGCAACTTTAAACTTGATGCTTGTAACTTGATTCTTGTAACTTTTTTGTGTGATGCAATTGCGAAAACGCCATACTTTTTTTTACGGAGTCGCCGATTTTGGGATGGCGATGCTGGCTTGGGCTATTTTTTTTATTTATCGCAAGGATATGGAAGGGGTCGCCTTCACGCCTGACATCTTTGCAGACCCCAATTTTTACCTAGGAGTTTTTATTATCCCAATCGGTTGGGTATTGCTTTACAGCATTTTCGACCATTACAACGATATTTATCGCATAGCCCGGCTCAATACGCTCACAAACACATTTCTAGTTTCCTTTTTAGGGGTCACATTTTTGTTTTTTGCGCTTATTTTGGATGATGTGGTGAGCGATTATCGTACTTATTATCGCTCCTTTTTCGCACTTTTTTGGCTCCATTTTCTGCTAACCGCAACTTCCAGGATGATTTTGCTCACCCGGGCAAGTAGGCGATTGAAAGCAGGAGCGGTCAGCTTCAATACACTGCTTGTTGGAGGCAATCAAAATGCACTTGATTTGTTTTTGGATATTAAAAATCGCGAAAAAGGGCTGGGAAATAAGTTTGTAGGCTTTATTGACACCAATGGCGGAGCGGAACAAGTATTGGCAGCATATTTACCTCCGCTTGGCCACCTGCCGGATTTGGCTGCTGTGATACGAGAACATCAGATCGAAGATGTCATCATTGCCATTGAAACATCCGAACACAATAGGCTTCGCAACATCCTCAATACCTTATTCGATTTTGGGGAGCACGTGCTCGTGAAAATCATCCCCGATATGTATGACATCCTGCTTGGAACAGTGAAAATGAACCATGTTTATGGAGCAGTGCTCATTGAAATTCGACAAGAACTCATGCCCAAATGGCAACGGACGATCAAACGCGGAATTGATGTGTCGGTGAGTGCTTTAGCCTTGTCTATTTTATCTCCAATATTGCTGTATATCATTATTCGGGTGCGTTTTTCAAGCATCGGACCTATCTTTTTTGCCCAGGAAAGACTTGGAATAAATGGTCGCCCCTTCACCATCTTCAAGTTCCGTTCGATGTACACCGATGCAGAAAAACTAGGTCCTCAACTCTCTCACGATGGCGACCCTCGATGTACCCATTGGGGTGCGGTGATGCGCAAATGGCGTCTGGATGAAATCCCTAATTTTTGGAATGTATTGCGTGGAGACATGTCACTCGTCGGACCAAGGCCTGAACGAAGACATTTTATTGACCAGATTTTAGAGGAAAACCCCCAATACCGACACCTGCTCAAGGTACGTCCCGGTATTACCTCCTGGGGCCAAGTCAAATACGGGTATGCCTCCGATGTGAAGGAAATGCTGCAACGCTTGCGCTTTGACCTGCTGTATATTGAGAACATGTCCTTGGCTTTGGATTTCAAGATCATGTTTTATACCGCCTTGGTTTTGTTGCAGGGGCGAGGTAAATAAGTAATGCACCAAAATTCCCAATAACGCATTACTGGAATATGCCAATATATGTAGTTTTACGCCCTTGTTTTAGATCGGTAATCATTCTGTTCAAGGCATTACTGCTTAAAATAGCATGAAATTAATCCATTATCGCCATTTAATTAACTTATTTTCGTAAAAATGCGGATTTCCACATTCTTTTTGCTGCTTTCTTTCCCTGTCACAATTACCCTTCAGGCACAAGAGTATCCTTCAAACCCCGAGCCAGGCGCCTGCTATATTCGTTGCCCGCTTGAGGAGATTTCAGAAATGGAAAAAGTTGTTGTCACACCCACCTATATGCAATACAAGGTGGTTCCTGCGGTGTACAAAACTGTGGAGGAGCAAATGCTGGTCAAAGAAGCCTCAAAACGATTCGAATATGTACCAGCGGTATATCGCGAAGTGACCGATACTATCTTGGTGGAAGAACCTATCAAAAAGGTATCGCTCATTCCGGTGAAAACGCTCGATACTTTCGAGATATTTGAGATTCAACCGGCTTATTCACGTTTTGAATCACGTCCGGCCTTGGATGGCTGTAAATCACCTATTCCCGGGGATTGCGATGTGATATGTTATGTGTCCTATGATGCGGTTACAAAAGCAATTCCAGTGAAACGAATCGTTACCCAGCCTCGCTATGTTCGCGAGACTCAAAAAGGGCGCTTTAAAACCGTTAAAAGGAAAGTAATTGAGACCCCCGCAACTGTACGAGAAATCGAAATTCCCGCAGAATATATCACCATACAAAAGCGGGTTTTGACAAAAGATGAGACCATCGATTCCGTAGCGGTAGCCCCAGAGGTTCGTGAAGAAGTGTTTTTGGCCAGAAACAAAGGTAACACTGGTTCGAGCAGTGAATATGAGTGGCGGAAAATCGAATGTAAACTATTGGATTTCAACCTGCTCCCCATTTATTACTCGTTCAATAGCGAGCTCTTGGATCGGCAAGCAAAAGCCGTGGTCGATGAAAAATTACTGAATTTGATGGTTAAAAGACCTGAGATTCGCGTGGAAATTAATTCCCACACAGACTCCCGGGCATCTGATGATTTTAACCTCGGTTTATCAGAACGCCGGGCAAAAGCCGTAGTAGATTACCTCGTCTCTAAAGGCATCAAACGTTCACGATTGGAGTATCATGGTTTCGGCGAGACCCAGCCCGTCAATCAGTGCAGCAATGGAGTGGAATGCACGGAAGTACAACATGCAAAAAACAGACGCACGGAGTTCCGGGTATTGCCAAGATAATGCAATACGTTACTGGCTAACTTCCTGGGTTCTGCATTGAGGCTAATAAAATCAAGTTATTCATGTCAAAACAAGTGTACGAAAAAAACCTCAAATCCTGGATTGAGGATGAAAAAGCGGCCCTTGAACTCATTGCCGTAGTAGGCAAATTGTGGTTCGACAAATCCATTGAGTTGGTCATTTTTCGCAACCAAATGGTGGATAGAAGTGCCTCCGAATTGCTACAATTACACCATTATGCCCGCGAAGTGGTGCAGCACCCGCTAACCGTTCAGGATACGCTTGGGCTAGCAAAAGCCATTTATCGCAGCCAAGTTGCGCCATCCAGACTCGACATCGGCAAAATCGGCGTAGAATGGATAGACGAAAAGGCAGGCTTTTCAAACGAATTAGCTTTTATCAATAAAAAGCTGATGGACTACATCGGCAAGGATAAGATCGATCTTAAGCCAAAAGACGTCATTCTATATGGCTTTGGACGAATCGGACGGATTGCTGCGCGGGAACTCATTACTCAGGCTGGTAAGGGACAGCAGCTTCGGCTGCGTGCTATCGTTACCCGCGATAAAAGTCCGGAAGACATCATTAAGCGGGCTGATTTGCTGCGTTCAGATTCCGTTCATGGGCATTTCCCAGGCACTGTAATTCCCGATGTGGAAGAAGGGTGCATTTGGGTTAACGGCCACAAGGTGCACATGATATCGGCTGCCAAACCGGAAGATATTAATTACACCAAGTTTGGAATCAGCAATGCTTTGCTGATTGATAATACAGGGGTATGGCGCGATAGAGCCAATTTGAGTCGCCACTTGAGCTCAAAAGGAGTCTCAAAAATATTGCTCACTGCTCCAGGTAAAGGTGATATTCCAAACATCGTTTATGGGGTAAATAACCTTCAATTTGATGTAGAAAGTGAAAATGTGTGGTCTGCGGCAAGTTGTACCACAAATGCCATCGTGCCGGTGTTGGCTGTGATTAACAAAGCTTTAGGCATCGAAAAAGGCCACATTGAAACGGTACACTCCTATACCAATGACCAAAATCTTTTGGACAATTACCACAGCAAATACCGTAGGGGCAGAGCTGCAGCACTGAATCTGGTCATCACTGAAACCGGCGCAGAGAGTGCTATCTCAAAGGTGATGCCGGAACTGTCGGGCAAATTCACTGGCAATGCCATTCGAGTGCCTACGCCCAATGTTTCGCTGGTTGTGTTGAATCTCCAAATAAATACCCAGACAACAAAAGACACCGTAAACGAAATCATGCGCCAGGCTGCCTTAAATGGCAATTTGGTGGAGCAAATTCAATATTCCATATCAAACGAATTGGTATCCAGCGATTTAGTCGGAAGTTCTACTCCTTCCATCTTTGATTCGCCAGCAACCATCGTCTCTAAGGACGGAAAAAGCATCGTTTTATATGTCTGGTACGACAATGAATACGGCTACACACGACAGGTGATCCGTTTGGCTAAGCAATTGGCTGGCGTTTTGCGCTTGAGCTATTATTGAAAGCCGCATCGCGGCGACATTATAGTAGCGTCAGCGTTTAATTTTTTCCAGAACCGCGTAGCGGTGGCATTATTACGGCGATATAATGCCACCGCTACGCGGTTCTTATTCCCCCAACGCCCTTTCGGGCTACCAGAATGACACCGCTATGCGGTTTTATTTCCAATCTGGCCACCTGCCCGATGTAGCTGGTGCTCCGCCAAATTCCATTTCCTTCCCGATCGCTTCCATTTCCCGATCAATGACTTTGAGTGCTTCCAAGACAGGCCCGAACTGCTTTGCAGCTATACGATAGTTTTCCTCAAACGTCTGTGTTGGTGCGCTGGTAGTACTCCACATCCCATCTTCAATTTGCCCAACTCGACCATTGATGGAAGCTGATGTTTCAAACTCCCGACGCCCACGAGTAGCATCGCCATTGAGTTGCAGGTTGAGCACATTTAATCTACTGCGTAGGTCGTATGTTTTTTTCAACAAATCCTTAGGCGGCGCGGGCATCTCCAGAATGGCAGTCTGCATCTGGGCTAACCTGGCATTCAGCTCAGTATAAATGTTGCTAACCGCACTTGCTGCCTTTTGGAGTCGACTCACTTTTTTGCAAAATTCGAGGTAAGCCTTTTTATCTGTAGCAGGTAAAGTGGCGTTATTTAACGATTGTACCGTGAATGCTGTTGGCCCTGCAAGCGGCGTCAACACACCATCTTCAAATTGTTGAAGGGTGACCGTGTACTGCCCTGGCAACACCAGATGACCTTGGTCTGGTCCAGTAAAAAGGTTATCAGGAGGGACGATTCGACGGTTTGAAATGTGAGCCGTTGCGTTATAGCGAAAATCCCAATTCTGGCGCTTCAATCCTGCACTTGCATCTGTTTTAATATGGCGCACCACATCTCCAGCAGCATCCAAGATCGTAAACAGTAGATAAGGATCAGGTTGCTCATCTTCTTTACGCAGGGCTTCGATATCAGGATAATTGACCGTTTCCTTTTTCTCTGATTTGGCTTTTTCGGCCTCCTGACGTTTTGCCTTAAGGGTTTTTAGATCCTCTTTGAGCCAGTAACTGAACACGGCGCCGACAGCTGGGTTCGATGCAGCATAGTGGCTGCTACCCAGGTGTCCCTTATCCCGGAGACCCAGCGGCAGATTGGGGATAAACAGCAAGGCATCTTTGACAGGGAAGATATTAGCTGATTTTTCAAAGGTTTCTTGCTTGAGGTTTCTAAGCGGGGAATAATCATCGAGGATATAAAAACCGCGCCCGAAGGTGGCAAGTACAAGATCGTTTTCACGGCGTTGTATTTCGATGTCTCGAATCGCTACGGTGGGTAAGCCTGATTTTAACTGCACCCAATTTTCACCTCCATCTGGGCTAAAAAACACACCAAACTCGGTTCCGCAGAATAAAAGGTTTCGGTCTACGTGGTCTTCAGCGATGGTATAGACACTGCCACGCTCAGGCAAGGTACTGGAGATTGATTTCCATGTTTTACCACCATCTATAGTTTTTAGCAAATATGGCTTGAAATCGCCGTAGCGGTGATGGTTGAAACAAACATAGGCGGTGCTTTTATCAAATTGAGACGCAATAACCTGATGCACGTAGGAGCGTTCTGGAACACCGGGCAGTTTATCCATTTTTTCCCAAGCAACGCCTCCATCCCGGGTCACCCACAAAAGGCCATCGTCGGTCCCCACCCAAAGTAAATTATCATCAAGGCTACTTTCAGCGATGCTTGTGGTTTGTCCAAAAATGTCGGTGGAGCCGTTTTTGGCTATGGCATCCACACTCCAAACCTTGCCCATAATCTCAAATTTATTTCGGTCCTCGCCACGAGAGAGGTCAGGACTTATGGCGCGCCAGGAATTTCCCCGGTCGTCGGTTCGAAACACCTTATTTGCCCCGATGTATAGCCTTGTTGGGCTGTGACTTGAAATGGTGAGCGGGGCATCCCAGTTCCAGCGTAGTGCAGGTTCATTTTCGCCAGCTTGGGGCTGAATAGGCAGGTATTCCCCACTTTTTCGGTCAAAACGCACTAGCCCACCATACTGACTTTGGGCGTAAATAAGGTCCGGGTTAGTGGGGTCTACCTGGGTTTCAAATCCATCGCCGGTGCTGGTGATGTACCAATCGGAGTTTGGAATTCCATTCGCACTGATGCTTCGACTTGGGCCGCCAAGACTAAGGTTGTCTTGAGTTCCTCCATGGACGTGATAGAATGGGAGGGCATTGTCGGTGGATACCTTATAGAACTGAGTTACGGGTAGATTGTGCTTAAATTCCCAGGTTTTGGCGAAATCCCATGTTTCGTAAAGGCCACCGTCACAGCCAACGCGCAGGTGGTCGGTATTGTTCGGATCGATCCAAATACAATGATTGTCAATGTGTTTGTTTAGCTCTCCGAGGTTGCGCACGGTTTTCCCGCCGTCATCGCTTACTTTGTAATAGGTGTCTGTGATAAAAATTCGGTTCGGGTTTTTCGGATCACAGGTAAGCTCTTGATAATAATTACCGCTGGTGTAGGTATCGCTCATTTTAGACCAACTCGCTCCACGATCCAGAGAGCGGTAAATGCCGCCTTTTTTGTCGTTGGCATCAATAACTGCATAAACGTAATCTGGATTTACGGGGGACAAATCAATCCCGATTCGACCCAAATCACCGCTGGGTAGTCCGCCTTCAAGTTTTTTCCAACTCGCGCCACCATCTGTTGATTTAAACAAGGCTGACTCTGGCCCGCCGCCGATGTAGGTAAATACTTTGCGCTGGCGTTGGTGAAAAGCAGCATAAAGCACTTTAGGATCCCTTGGATCCATGATGAGGTTATTACAACCAGTATAAGCGCTGACAGATTTGACGCAAATCCAGGTTTCCCCGCCATCCGTGGATTTATAGACCCCTCGATCGCCTCCATCGCTCCAAACGGGGCCATAAGCGGCCACATATACTGTATTGGGGTTGCTTGGATCCACCACAATATTGGCGATATGTTCGGAGTTTTTTAGCCCCATATTCTTCCAGGTCTTGCCGCCATTTTCGCTTTTGTAGACTCCATCGCCATAAGAAACAGAGCGTTGATTGTTGTTTTCGCCAGAGCCAACCCACACTACGTTGGAATTGGTCGGATCAAGTTCTACACAACCAATGGAGTAGGCACCCTGCGCATCAAAAATGGGGTTGTAAGTAGTACCAGCATTCCCTGTTTTCCATACGCCACCCGCTGATGAAGCCACATAGTATTCCGCAGAATTGCCCGGGTTAACGGCAAAGTCGCTGATACGACCCGAAGTAACTGCCGGGCCAATACTCCGAAAGCTCAAGCCATTGTAGGTAGCCGGGTTTAGCAGGCTGGATTTTTCAGTTTTTTTGTCTTTGGGCTCATCCTTTTTTTGAGAAAAAAGCGGTGTGATAGTAAGGAAAATTAGTGCAAGCAGGGATAATTGGCGCATAGTCGGAACGTTTTGCTGAATAATGAGCAGCAATGTTACGGTATCCAGCGAATTTGTGGTTTGTTGATACAGGGTGTTTCCAAGGAAATCTACGAAAGGCAGCCTTCGGGAGCTGAGGGCACTTTCACACCCGCTCCAAGACCACAGCATACCCCTGCCCCACCCCAATACACATCGTACAAAGCGCATATTTACCGCTTTTGCGCTGCAACTCACGAGCAGCAGCAAGTACAATACGTGCCCCACTCATCCCCAGGGGGTGTCCCAAGGCAATAGCCCCTCCATTGGGATTGAGGCGAGGGTCATTGTCCGCAATACCCAAGCTACGCGTGCAAGCAAGCACTTGAGCGGCAAAGGCTTCGTTGAGCTCTAGCACATCCATTTGCTCCAGCGTAAGGCCTGCTTTTTCGAGGGCTTTGCGCGAAGCCGAAACGGGTCCGATCCCCATGATGCGCGGCTCTACGCCTAAAACGGCTGAACTAACAATCCGGGCTATTGGCTTCAAATTGTTGCTTTTCAGGCCATTTTCTGAGGCAATTAGCAAGGCTGCTGCCCCATCATTCAAGCCGGATGCATTTCCTGCGGTTACTGATCCGTCTTTTTTGAAAGCAGGTCGAAGCTTGGCCAGTATTTCTAATGTTGTATCGGGCTTAATGAACTCATCATGTTCGATTAAAACAGGCTCGTTTTTCCCTTTTGGAACAGACACTGCGGAAATTTCTTCTGCCAGACGACCTGCTGAGCGGGCATCGGCAGCTTTTTGCTGGCTCCAATAGGCAAACTGATCCTGGTCTTCCCGACTGATACCATGCTGGTCTACCAGATTTTCAGCAGTCATTCCCATGGGATCGGTTCCGTAAAGGGTATGCATTTTAGGATTTACGAACCTCCAGCCAAAGCTGGAATCAACCATCTGGGCATCAGTGCCATACGGTTTACTAGTTTTGCTGATGACCCAAGGTGCTCGGGTCATCCCTTCCACGCCACCAGCAATAAACAGATCTCCGTCGCCAGCTGCCACAGCCCGGTGTGCGTGAATTACGGCGGACATTCCGCTCGCACACAGGCGATTAACTGTTTCGCCAGGAACAATAATGGGTAACCCTGCCAAAAGAAGTGCCATTCGGGCTACATTTCTGTTGTCTTCGCCAGCCTGATTGGCACAGCCTAAAATTACGTCAGTAATACGGCCAGGGTCAAGATTAGGATTACGTTCGATAAGTTTTTGAAGGACGTGCGCTGCAAGATCGTCTGTGCGGATTGGGGCAAGTACACCGCCGAAATTTCCGATTGGAGTGCGAATGCCGTCTACTAAGTAGGCCATGAAATCTAGCTTTCAAAAAATGTATCATACTGATTCCCACCACGCTCTGATTTACTAGGCATAGCTGGAGGGGCATTTAAGTCGAGGGTTTCGGCAGCATTGTTTGCTTTTGCAACAATCTTGCCTTTGTCGCCCCCCAGCAAGAA
>JBBQLD010000003.1:0-36493 GCA_038327555.1 Chitinophagales bacterium | reverse complement strand
TGCATCTAGAATAATGACCGAATGATTCCCAGCAGAAAGAATATTGATTAAATCGCCATTGGGAAAAGGGTTGGGATTGTTGTCTAAAAAAAACAGCACCGGAAAGGTCGCATTTGAAGTAGAAAGGATTACCGATCCCGTGGAATCTCCGGCACAGGCTACATCCGTAGTTGAAAAAACATCGCCAAACATCATACACGCCGGGAAGATGCTACTCGCACTTTGTACCGCTGGCTGGCAGGTTGTTGGGCTGATACATCGCACGGAAATATTTACGATTTGGCTTACCACTACCCCTGAAACAATATGTGATAGTTGACCATTATTCGGCGCCATCCATGGTCCGGAATTTATACTAACTTCATAACCTAAAGCACTTGGAACGGCATCCCAAACCCAAGTCATAGAATTTAGGCCTAATTCAAAAACGATCAAACCTGTTGGAGCAGGAAAAAATGAAGTAACATTTATGATCGCAGTGTCTGTGTAAACGCAATTGTGATTGTCCGTTGCAGTTAGAATATAAGTTGTTGTGTCTGTGGGTAATGCAGTAGGTGTGGGGCAGTTTGCGCAGGAAAGCGAGCCGCTATTAGTCCAACTGTAAGCAACGGAATTTTGAGCATTAAATCCGATACTCCACCACTTTACTTTACCAAATTGGGCCGGGGCAAAGCCATCTGAAACGACCAAACTCCAGTCGCCTGTAACGACAGCGCCTGCAAAAGTATTCCAGTTGCCTTCAGGAATATACGTACCGTTAAACGGAGCGAGTTGCCCAACAATTGGAAGGCTGGCCGTTGGCGAAAAACAAGTGATTTTATAGTTGTCACCGGCCCCGCCATTTCCGGTAGACAGCATAAGTTGTTGACCGCTTGGCGCACGAAGGAAAATATTGAGGTCTGAGTCAAAATCCGTTTCAATATCCATACAAACAGAAGTTATTTGTTGAATCGGATTAGTTAAAAAGTTGAATCCAAGGCTATTGACTCCAATTGGAGATAAATACGGGTTGTTATGTGGATGATTGGCATTACCCAATCGATAATCGGGATACGCCTCGAACCGAACCTCTTGGGTTGGAGGCGTCAGTGAAGTAACATTGAAGGACACGGGGTCGCCTGCACAAATGTTTGCATTGGGGAGCGCTGGGAAATTCGTCGCACAAACGTAACAATCCGGGTGGGTGGGAGGCAAAACGGCGATGCTTACAAGCGTATCCCAGGCACATCCAAATTCGTCAAATACGTTAAAAGTATAGCCTGCTGTTCCCGCATTTTGAGGCGAAGCGGCAATACTATCCGGGGAAGAAAATAAAATAGAAGGTTGATTACTCCAGTTCCAATACACAAATTGAGGCGTAAATTGCTCAATATCAGGATATAGCACATCCACAAACTTCATAGACCAATTAAATATGAAGCCATTGTCCGCTGGCCAAAGGTCGGTGACCCCAATAGTCCATTCTCCGTTGAGTGGGCATCCGAGCAGATTACTAATGGGATCAAATGTGCTATAATCTCCAGGTGGTAGGGTAATGCCCGTCAGCACTGTGTTGGCGTAATCTATCCAAGTTGGGTTAATAGCATTTGGCGTCCAGCAATACTCATAACCCAAGCCTGGAACCGGATTGAAATTATCATTGTCGTTAGGTTCTCCAAGGTAAACCTCAGCGCCAAAATTGCCAGGGTGATCGTGTAAAATAATGCTTTGTCCGCTTGGGCAGGTGAGTGTTATTTCAAGATCACGCATCCAGGAATGCTCCATGGTTACACAAATATTCTCCAAATCATTTGCATTCGACAGAATTTGCCCGGGAGAAAACGCTGTAAAAAGGATGCTTGTTTCATACAATTGGCCCGTTCCGTCAGGCAGTGGCAAGGAATCCGAACGACTGGCTTCTACATCGAATGTGGCAGTGATTGGAGTAACAGAAAGTGTGGTTCCTTGCACAGAAGAATCTATAGTAGCGCTCAGGCTCAAGGTATCGCCAGCACAGATTTGAGCCACTGTCGCCAGGTTAAAATCTGGTCTGGGGGCCACTCGCACCCGTTGGCTGATGAGATTACTATTGCGGCAACCAAGCGTGTCTGTGAGTAAAAGTTGCACATAATATCCCCCAGGTTGGTCAAATCGATGGGAAGTATTTGGACCATAAGCAATGCCTCCGTCTCCAAAATTCCATTCAAAACTGGTGGTAAAATCTGACTGGGCGTAGGCAAAGTTATTCTGTGGATAAATACCTGCTCCTGTAAAAAACACCCGGTCTCCAGGGCATATATCTATCCATCCAGTATCTACGGGTGCAATTAATGGGGAAGTTGAAACCAAGTCAGCAAGAATAGTTTGGCAGGAGGCTACACAAGAAATGACAGCCGTCCAACCGCTGGCTGTACCAGCCCCATCAGATTGAAACGTAAGGGTGAGGCAGCCGCTAGGATTAGTCGCTGTGGCTTGCACCACAAAGGGTTGTCCCGTCGGATAATCCGTTGAACAAGAGAGTAAAGGAGCAGCTGCACTGGGGCCGTCGTAAAAGCACAGCACATCCCCTGCCGCCAAATCAGCTCCGGAAAAACTCAGCTGGATATGCGTCCCTCCACTGCCATTGGAACAGATGGTTGTACTCAGATTTTGGTTGTTGGCATAATTGCTAAGCGGCCCACCTGAATCGTAAAATACGCCACTGCAACTTGTGACAGGGTTGCCATTCATCAAGAAGGTTTGTGCAGGAAGCAAGGCGGGTAGGAGTAAAATGAATAGAAGCAGTCCTTTCATGTTTGTTGGTTTGAGGGGACAAAATAAAGGAAAGTTTGGGAAAGTAGGCTTGTCACCTTGCCGAGCAAGATCCCACTCATCCTTGTTTGGCTGCTTGAAAGACCCCTAGGCTTACGATCAAAAAACCCAATGCAGGCACCCGAAACTGATGAATAGCAATAAAAAGGTCTCTTCCGATAAAAACTTCTCCAGTCCCCGTAAATAGTAGTGTGGCAATTCCAACAAGCCAGAATTGGCGGTAAGAAAGCATCATGATTAGCACCGGAACTAACAAAATTTGGTGATGAATCCAAGAAAGCGGCCCAACAAAAAGCATCGGCGATAGCACTGCTAGTGCAAGCAACGCCTGATTTGACCGGCCAAACCATAAGGCATGGGCAAGATAAACACCCGAAACCAGGGTCCAAATTCCAATTTTTTCGATCCGCCCAATGGAATCAATGCTGTACAAGCTGGCATAAAAGCACTGGTTGTCATTTTTCAGGTAATTGTGAGCATTGGTTGGGTCGGATAGCGTTTTTAGCCACAGTTCGTAAGCAATTATACCACTATCAAAGCCAAAAATACAAATGGCTGCACTGCCCAAAATGACGAGCAAAAGGGTGATTTTAAGTGATTCCCATTGCTTTTCAAGGACAAAAATTGGCAAAAGCACCAGCCAAAATGGTTTAAGTAAAATAAGCACTGCTGCTGAAATTGCTATTTTCAAGGCTGATTTGCTCAACGCAAAAATGGAAAATAGCCAAAGCATAAGGCAGGTAATATTTCCAAACTTGATTTGCCAACTCCATGCATGCCCCACACAAATCAAAGCCACAATGGGCACCCAAGCGGCTGTTTTGAAATATTGCTGAAAGCGCACACTGGCCTGATAGGTAAAAAAAGCGTTGAGTGCAGCCCAACAGGCTATGGCAATATTCCAAGGCAAAAGCCCAAAGGGGACAAAAAGCCAAATCGTTAAGGGGTGGTATTTGAACGGCATCAAAGCGATGGGATCATACACTTTAAACCATCCGCCTTCGAAATAATCATTTGCCGCGGCAAAATATACGAGAAAATCCGAGTGAAGCCCGAACAACCATTCCCCCAAACCTAATAGAACACAAAGGGTAAAAAGTGCTTTATTCCGCAAAACTAGCATATTATTGAAGCCGTCCTGGCCCAAGCCAATGTTTGGAGAAGTTTGAAGCTTGGACAGACTTTTCATTTCATGATGATTATGGTGGCAAATGAAAGTAAAGTTTAAGAATTTGAGCAACATGACATTTTCTATCCTCAATATTGCTTCAAAAAGCCTACTTTTGCGCTGCCTTTGCACCAAGTCTTACCGTTCTCCATTCATCGCAACAACAAACATTTATAATGGCAAAAAAACGCATCGCCATCAACGGCTTTGGCCGCATTGGTCGCTTAACCTTCCGCAATCTTGTAAAAAATCCTGATGTTGAAGTGGTCGCCATCAATGACCTGACCGACAACCACACCCTCGCCCATCTGCTCAAATACGATACCATGCATGGTCGTTTTGACGGCACCGTGAGTGCTGACGACAACAGTATCACCGTAAACGGTGTTAAAATTGCAGGTCTGGCGGTGAAAAACCCGGCTGAACTACCTTGGGCCGCTATGAATGTTGATGTTGTGCTTGAATGCACGGGCATTTTTCTGGACAAAGAGAAAGCTGGATTACACCTTCAGGCTGGTGCGAAACGTGTTATCCTTTCTGCACCTCCCAAAGCAGACGATGTTCCAACTTTTGTAATTGGCGCCAACGCCGATCAAATTACAGCGGCTGACACGATTATCTCCAACGCAAGCTGTACGACCAATTGTCTTGTGCCCATGATTATGACGCTGGATAAGGCTTTCGGTGTAGAGCAGTTTTTCATGAATACCATTCACGCTTATACCGCTGACCAAAACCTCCAAGACGGACCGCACAGAGACCTTCGTCGGGCGCGTGCAGCTGCTCAAAATATTGTACCTACTAGTACAGGAGCGGCAAAGGCTGTGGTTACCGTATTGCCACACTTAAAAGGCAAAATTGCAGCACACTCCCTGCGCGTACCTGTTGCAACAGGCTCCATCACAGACTGCGTTTGTGTGATTAAAAAAACAGCCACCGTGGAAGAAATAAACGCAGCATTCAAAGCAGCTGCCGATTCCAACCTCAAAGGCATTTTGGAGTACAATACCGACGAAATCGTTTCAAGCGATATTGTCCGCAATACCCACTCCGTAATTTTTGATGCACCACTGACACAAGTGAACGGCAATACCTGCCGCATTGTAGGCTGGTACGACAACGAAGCTGGGTATTCAGCTCGTTTGGCGCAATTGTGTGCAATGGTTTAATCTTTTGGGTTATTTGTTGATTTGGGGATTTGGGGATTTGTTGTGCCAGAGCTTGGTGTACCCGTTTTGCAACTCGGATGCTAAACCCCATAGGTTTTAAAAACCTATGGGGTTTTTCGCCAAAGAAAACAAAATAAAATTTTACCTCATTTTTGATCTGAAGGTAGAAGGCCGAAGTAGGATACCGGAAATTTTGGAACTGTACAACAAGCGGATAGTCACTTAATTCTTTTTGCATCAACGACTCGTGGTGCTAACCAGCTACCGCGTTTTTTATTGATTGGAGCAGATACCAAGCTCTGACACAACAAATAACCAAATCCCCAAATCAACAAATAACCAAATAATCATAATTCATGAAACTCAACTTTAAAGACAAAAAAGCCTTAATTCGGGTAGATTTCAATGTGCCACTCGACAAGGAATTTAACATCACAGACGACACCCGAATCCGTGAGGCTGTGCCGACCATTAGACATATTTTGGATCAAGGCGGAGCCGTAATTTTGATGTCACACCTGGGTCGTCCATTGGAAAAACTCAACGCCGATGGCAGCGTCAATACCCAAAAATTTACCTTGCAGCACTTGGTGAAACACCTTCGCAAGAAATTGAAAGCGAAGATTCAGTTCGCCGACGATTGTGTAGGCAAGCAAGCTGTAAAAAAAGCTGCGGCACTCAAGCCCGGTGAAATATTGCTGCTGGAAAACACCCGATTCCATCCCGAAGAAGAGGCTGGCGATGAGGCTTTTGCTAAAAAACTAGCTGCACTCGGCGACATTTATGTCAACGATGCTTTCGGTACAGCCCACCGCGCCCATGCTAGTACAACTGTTGTAGCACACTTTTTCGATAAAAACCACAAGACTTTCGGTTTCTTGATGGAGCGCGAAATCGAAAATGCTACCCGGGCGATGAAAGCTCCCGCCAAACCGGTCACCTGCGTCACAGGCGGTTTTAAGGTCAGCGACAAAATCATGCTGCTCGAGACATTCCTCGACTATGCCGACAATATCCTGATCGGTGGAGCAATGGCTTATACCTTCTTTTTGGCCAAAAAAGGTGCTGTAGGAAATTCACTTGTAGAGGTTGATAAATTGAAACCCGCACTCGAATTCTTGAAAAAGGCCAGAGCGGCTGGGGTAAAAGTGTTGCTACCCAAAGATTCTGTTTGTGGGGATAAATTTGCAGCCGATGCAGCTGTTCAGGTTTGCCCAAGCAACCAAATTCCTGCGGGTTGGATGGGGCTTGACATCGGGCCTTCTGCGGCCAAGTCATTCGCCTCTGTCATTCGCAAGAGTAAAACAGTAATTTGGAATGGCCCAATGGGCGTTTTTGAGATGCCCGCATTTGCAGACGGAACCAAGGTAGTCGCTAAAGCTTGTGCTTCTGCGACCAAAAAAGGCGCATTTACCATGGTTGGTGGCGGCGACTCCGTTGCGGCGATAAATCAACTTAAACTTGCCAAGAAAGTCAGCTTTGTCAGCACTGGTGGCGGCGCAATGCTGGAATTTTTGGAAGGCAAGGAATTGCCAGGAATTAAGGCTATTTCAGCGTAGTAACATCTGTTTATTGCAAAAACGAGTCATTCCGAATTTTTTCTTGGGTGACTCAAGGTGGTTTTGATTGACGAATGCCGATAAATTGTGATTACGGCATTCGTCAATCCAAAAGTTAGTGGCTATTACATCGACCAGCTAGTGGACTTTCAGCATTACTACATTGACACACCCAAATACGAGCAATATTGACTGTTTTTTACAAATGAGTTTGTACATGAAAGATTTACAACCTTTAGGAGAAGTTTTTGGCTTTCCTATTGAGAATGAAAGCGATAGAGCAAAGCGTTATCGGGACAACAAATTATGCCCAAACAACAATATTGTTTCAAATTGCACTAAAAACAGCATAGAATTTCCTTTAGGCGTTTGTAGCCTAAACCACAAAGGCAAACAAGTCATCATTTGCCCCATAAGATTTCGGGAAGATTGGATAATAATAAGTGATGCTGCAAACTTTATTTTTGACGGCAAAGCTACATGGACACACGTAGGCGAAGTAAGACTAAAAGACAAACATGGCAAGTCCGCAGGAAATATCGACTACGTTTTAGTTTCATATGACGACCAAGGACGAGTGGTAGACTTTGGTTCTTTAGAAGTTCAAGCGGTCTATATTTCAGGAAATTTAACAGGCCCATTTACTGCGTATTTAGAAAACCCAACACCGGACTTTAGTTGGACACAGGCTTTCAAATATCCAAAACCTGATTATCTTTCTTCATCCCGGAAAAGACTTATCCCTCAAATAATTGCCAAAGGCTCAATCTTAAAACAATGGAATAAAAAGCAAGTTGTTGCTTTACAGACAGGTTTTTACAACACTTTACCGGCACTTCCCGAGTTTGATAAAGCAGAATCTGATTTTGCTTTCTTTATCTACGAACTTGTTCCCGACAAGAAAACGAAAGTGCTTTCTTTGAACCTTCAACGAATTGTTTACACCAAATTTGCAAATGCTTTAGAACAGATTGCGAAATTTGAAGCAGGTTCCATAAGCCAGTTCACGGAAATTTTACAGAAGAAACTTGATGCCAAAAGAGTTGGTGTTTCTGACATTGATAACCTTGAAAACATAGTTGTAGAATGAAAAATCAAATGACTATGTTCGACTTTGGCGAACAATCAATTGGACAAGCAATAATCAATGTTGCGTCAGTACCTCAACGCAGCCCCTTTCGTTATCCAGGTGGGAAGACATGGCTTATTCCAACTGTTAGGCAATGGCTGAAACAAGAAAATAAAATTGCGAAAGAATTATTCGAACCATTTGCAGGCGGCGGCATTGTTAGCTTGACAGCAGCATTTGAAAAAATGGCTGAACAAATTACAATGGTTGAAATGGACGAAGAAATTGCAGCAGTTTGGCAAATCATTTTAAATGGAAAAAATAAATGGCTTGCCGACAAAATATATTCTTATGACCTCACACATGCAAATGTCAAAACTGAATTAGAAAATCCAAATAAAGAATTACATGATGTTGCATTTTGCACGATTTTGAAAAACAGGGTTTTCCATGGGGGCATACTTGCTAAAGGTTCGGGAATGATTAAAAATGGTGAGAACGGAAAAGGGATTGCATCACGTTGGTATCCAAAAACGTTGCGTGACAGAATACTTGCGATTGATTATGTAAAAGACAAAATCAAGTTTATCGCAGGTGACGCATTTCAAGTTTTAGAGCAAAGTCTAAATAATGAAACCGCTTACTTTTTTATAGATCCACCATACACAATTGCAGGAAAACGATTGTACACATATTTTGACATTGATCATGAAAGACTTTTTGAACTGACCTCACTACTCAAAGGAAAATTCATGTTGACATATGACGATACACCAGAAATACGGCAACTTTCAGAAAAATACCATTTGCAGTACAGAACAATTCCCATGAAGACAACACTTCATTTTGAGAAAAACGAAATCATTATTTCGGACAACTTCTCATGGTGGACAGACAGCAACAGTCGCTAACATGGTATTGGCATTATAGGGGCAGACGAACAAAGGCTCAAGTTCAGTTTTTCAATTTAGCTTTTGTGCAAGGCTGGGATGACCTTCCCTGATCTCCCCTACAACGCAAATACCTAAAAAGAAAAATTCAGGATGGCTCCTGTTTTTATTATTCAACCTGCATTACGGCCTCAATCTACCTTAAAAAACTCAAAAGAAGCCCTTTCAGGCAAAGTTGCAGCCGCCTCATCACCCTCAGCTGCGATGTACCATTGTATAATGAGGGCAGCATCCACTGTTGTACTGTAAATGCCATCTGCCGCTGCAAGATCTCCGTTTGTGCCATCATCAAAGAGTGGCATACGTTTGAAAGCAAACTGACGATCTAATCGATAGTACAACCAACTTCCACGGGCTGCATTGGTTACTTTCGTTGTTATCTTAATTTTATCGCCTTCTTTGGTGGCTTTTGCCTCTGTAATAACGGGCTGTAGTTTATTAAGCAAAGGATGTTTAGTGAGAAATTCTGAACGCTTTGCCATGAGTTGCCGAATGCCAATTACATTGTCTGAGCCACTTTTCATTGTTTTGTCAAAGCCATTTTGGAAATCCGCGAAGGAGTAGAGCTTGAGCGAATCTGCTTTTACCCAGGGTTCGATCTCTTTGCTCATGGCCTGCGCACGGGTGAGCATTTGGCCATTCGTGAGGTAATCGTTGGTGATAGTACGAAGGTGAGCAACGTATAATTTGCGATAAAGTGAATTTTTAAGCAACTTGGAGATAAGTGGACGCCGTAGATTTTCAAACTCAGCAAATGGGGAATACTGTATGAGTTGATCGTCTGGCATTTCCTGAAAAGCAAAATCTCGACGCCAGCCACCAAAAGCCATGTTTAAATCCCAAATAATTGGATGGCAAACCCCCAAGCTGTCTGCCCATAGGTAGTAGTTGTGCGAAAGCGAGCCATTGTAGGAGTCCAGATTCACTAAAGCATTGTTCAGGGCAAGCATCCAAAGTGTTTGATCTACATCAAGCACGGTTTCAATTTGATCCGGCGTTTTATTCAACACCTTGATTAGATTGATGAGTACCTTCCATGCTGCCGGATTATCGGTTTCATAAAAAGCGTCGTAGCAGCCAGCATTGTCGCTAAGGTAGGTAAGGGAAGCGTTTTCACCTTTTGGACAACCTGATTGACTACGCACCTTTTTCCAATTATCCGGGTCACATTTGATGAGGAAGCCTTTTGTGGATCCAAAATGTTTTTTGACAAAATTGATATCCACCGATTCCGAATTTACGTATAAGCCCCAGTATTTCCCATTCAAATACAGTTTTGAGAAATTGCATAGCGGCGCAGGCATATATTTTCGAATAACCTCATACGCCACAGGTTCCCGTACAAAACTTGGATCGAGAAACGCATTGGAGAGCTTAACCGTATTTTGGTTTCCTTTCAACACTTGTCCTTTTTTCTTGAAATCCAGTTTAATGTTGAGCGGCAGCTTTTTAAGCGTTTCGTTGCGCGTTCGGAAGTAGGAGCTGTTTCCTTTGTATCGCACACCTACGCTATCAAAACGTTGCCCATTTACCCAAATTGAAGCCGATAGTCGAGCTTCTGGATTTGCTTTTTTTAAGGAATCTAGCTTTACGTCCCAATTTTTTTGGGCGAATTCTATCCGTACTTCTTGTACACCAGCCCCATAAAAATCTTGGGCGGATGCGGCGAAAAAGCAAAGCAGGAATTGGGTAATAAGGAGGGTAATTCTCATAGTTTCAAAGCAAAAATTAACGTTTTGTCCTTGTGGAGTTGTATGAAAGAACGTGTGAATAATTACTTGTTAAGTTCGCTCAATTTGATCTTGTAGGGCTGCTTAGTATAGTTAATTGGTAGAAACCCTGCAGCGCCCACATTTTCAGCCAAGATGTAATAATCCAATACTGCCTCGAGGCTTTTTGCTTCTACTTGCGCAGCAAAAGCCTTAACGCCAGCAGCAAGCCCTGGAGTATTTTCTTCTGACATGGGCACTATGGTATAAGCATCCTGGTCGGAGAACCGATAGTGGAGAAACATCCGTAAAGGGTATTTATCTGCATTTGCACTGACATAAAAAGCATTTAGCTTTTGAGCTTCCAATTTCCCGCGGCCTTTTACGGTTACTTCCGAGACTGCTGGTGGCAGCTTAGTGAGTTCTTGATGGGCTTTTAAAAAGCGAGAGCGTTTGCCCATCAGCTCAGTAAGTCCAGGAATCTTGCTTTTTTTACCCACCGTTTCATTAACGCTACGCTGAAAATCATCATAGCTGTAGGTCTTGTTTTTGTCGTCGTTGAATGGCACAACAATCATACCCCGAAGCTCTTGAGCGCGTTTTTCGTAGGATCCATTCAGAAAATTCTCCTCATTAATTTGTCGAATGTGTGCGAGGTAGACCTTTTTATTGAGCGGGTCTTTAAGGAGCTGACTCACGAGTGGTTTGTACAAATTATCAGCGTGAAGCAAAGGGTCTAAATTTTGCAAGGCACGGAGGTCAAGATCACTTCCACTTCCTGTGTTTTTATAGCTACCGAAAGACAAGTTCAGGTCCCAATGAATGGGCTGAAAACGATTGTTTCCGTCACGATAGAGATAATAATTCATGCTATAATTGCCAGAATAGCTGTTCAAGTTTACCATTACATTGTTCAATGCAAGCATCCAAAGTGCTCGATCTACATCCAAAACTTGACCAACATTGGCAGGTTCTTGAGCCAATTTGCGGGTCAATTCTTGCAATTCGGTCCAGCCAACACGAGAGTCAATTTCATAATTGCCCTTGTAGCAGTCCAGATTGTCTTCATATTCCAAGGAGCCGAAAATATTCTGTTTACAGGTGGCGGGGAGGTTTTCAAGTTTATTATCCACGCCAGCTTTAAAAGCTACTCCACGGGAATTGCCGTAATTATTTTCAAAAAACTGCTTGTCTACGCTTTCCACATTCACAAAAACACCAATATACTCTTCGTTGACAAAAAGTTTGGTGTAGGCGGCCTGTGAGGCTGGCATGTATTTCGAAGCAATTTCATGGAAAAGCATTTCACGGGCCATACTCGGGTCGCGAACGGCGGCTGAAAGTTTGATAGAGGCATACCCTTGGTGATTTTGGGCCGGGCTTTCTCCGTTCAACTTTATGCTGAACGGATTGCGTTTCAGTCCTTTAGTGTAAGACTTGTCCCCTCGAAAACGTACCGTAGCTCCGCCATATCGAAGGCCATCTATCACCACAGAAGCAGATAAAGCGTCTGTGCCATAAATGCGCATAGAGTCCAAAGCGTCCACCCAATTAGCTATGGGCAAAATTAGCCGGATTTCGCCGACCGTTTTTTTGTCGAAAAGTGGGCGGGTAACTGGTTTGCTTACGGAAAGCTGAGCGAATGTGGTGGTTGGAAAAAGAACCGCTGCTACTAAAGTGATGGCGGGTAAAAGCAGGTGGAAAAGTAATTTTTTCATGTTCGGGCTTTGAGAAACGGAGTTGAAATTGCACCTTGTACTTCAAACTCGTTCCTGATACAGAAATTGCTTGTCAGAAAACTGCCGCAATGATACGGCGTTGCCCGCCTTTGCTTTCACCTTCTTTAATACTTTGATGGATAATTTTGCTACTCGAACTACCTTTGGCCTTTCTTTGACCGGGCAACGAACCCATGCATATCCTGTTTCTGCGGTTTCAAGCCCAAAAATTTAAAGTTCAATCGTCCAAAGTCTATCCAACGCTCAACATATGAATTTCGATCTAATCATTATCGGCAGCGGCCCAGGCGGGTATGTAGCTGCCATCCGAGCCTCCCAACTGGGTATGAATGTTGCCGTCATAGAGCGCGAAAGCCTAGGTGGCATTTGCCTCAACTGGGGCTGTATCCCTACCAAAGCCCTGCTCAAAAGCGCACAAGTATTTGATTATCTCAACCATGCTGAAGATTATGGTATCAAAGTAGGTAAACCTTTGGCAGATTTTGAAGCAATGATCAAACGAAGCCGTGGAATAGCTGATGGCATGAGCAAAGGGGTGCAATTCTTGATGAAAAAGAATAAAATCAACGTCATCATGGGGACTGCAAAACTGGTAAATGGCCCTAAAGTAGCGGTCACAGATGCTGAAGGCAAAGTCACTGAATACACGGCAAAAGGCATTATAATTGCTACGGGTGGAAGAGCCAAAGCGTTGCCAAACCTCAAAATTGATGGCAAAAAAGTAATTGAATACCGCAAAGCCATGAGTCTCGAGAGTCAGCCAAAACGGATGGTTGTAGTGGGTGCAGGGGCTATTGGTGTAGAATTTGGCTACTTCTACCAAAGTATTGGCACAGAAGTGAGCATTGTGGAATTTATGGAACAAGGTCTTGTGCCACGCGAAGACCCGGATGTTTCTAAGGAATTAGCAAAAATCTATGGCAGAAAAGGCATGAAAATCTTCGGCGGTTGGGCCGTTGAAAGCGTGGATACCAGCGGCAAAGAGATCAAAGTAAACATGAAAAATCGCAAAGACGGCAAGACCGAAACCATTCTTTGCGACGTAGTCCTGAGTGCCGCAGGGGTCACGCCAAATATCGAAAATATTGGTTTGGAGGATCTTGGAATTGTAACAGACCGAGGTTTCATCAAAGTTGATGCCTATTATCAGACCAATGTTCCAGGTATTTATGCCATTGGTGATGTCCTAAACACCCAAGCTTTGGCACACGTGGCAAGTGCGGAAGGCATTACTTGTGTAGAAAAAATAGCCGGCCACCACCCTGAGCCAATTGACTACAATAACATTCCAGGATGCACTTACTGTGCACCGGAAATCGCCTCCGTTGGATACACCGAAGCGGGAGCTAAAGAGGCCGGCTACGAACTTCAAGTAGGTAAGTTTCCATTCACTGCAAGTGGAAAAGCCAAAGCGTCAGGTCATTCTGAGGGTTTTGTAAAACTTATTTTTGACAAAAAATACGGCGAGTTACTTGGTGCGCACATGATCGGCGCCAATGTGACGGAAATGATTGCCGAAATCGTTGTGGCACGCAAACTTGAAACTACCGGCCACGAAATCATAAAATCCGTTCACCCCCACCCTACCATGAGCGAAGCAATCATGGAGGCTGCCGCAGCAGCTTATGGGGAGGTGATACATTTGTAAGGGGCTAAGATTTGATATATCATTCCAACTAATCTGGGGCGGTAAAAGGACTCCCCCAAAATAATCCCACTCAGCATTTGCTGACTGGGATTATTTTTTAAACCTTTGCATCACCGTACTGTTACAGTAGTATAAACATTCAGCATGAACCTTATCGCAACAAAATATAAAGCAGACATTCTTAGTACTAAAGGTGAATTCCGCTCCGCTTCAAGCATCGGCTTGCCGTACGGTGGCACTTACATCCCAGAGGTATTGCTACCCGGATTGCAGGAAATCGCTGCAGCATTCGACCATTTCAAGTTTGACGCGGATTTTTTAACCGAATTTGCCGATACACTGCGCACCTTCTCGGGCCGCCCTACGGCATTCTCGCCGCTTCTACGCTTGACAGCAGAAATTGGGGGTGCACAACTTTTTTTGAAAAATGAAGGGCTAAACCATACAGGAGCACACAAAATCACACATTGTATTGGTCAAATTCTCCTAGCGAAACGCCTTGGCAAACAACGTATTATCGCCGAAACAGGTGCCGGGCAACACGGCTATGCCACTGCTGCCGTATGCGCTCGCTTCGGACTGGACTGCACGGTGTACATGGGTAAAAAGGATTACGAACGTCAACGCCCCAATGTGTACTGGATGGAACTACTTGGAACAAAAGTGGTCGCCGTAGAAGAGGGCAGTCAAACCTTAAATGATGCTGTAATTGCGGCTTTCAAAGACTGGGTAGCCAATCCCGATTCATATTACCTGCTCGGCTCAGCAGTTGGACCACATCCTTACCCTGCCATGAATACCTTTTTTCAGAAGGTGGTTGGGGAAGAAATCCGCCAGCAATGTGCAGAAACTACAGGCCGGCTGCCAGATTATTGTGTAGCCTGCGTGGGCGGTGGTTCTAATGCGATGGGCATGTTCTTTGATTTTCTAGATGACGAGAACGTCCAATTGATAGGAGTAGAGGCGGGCGGGCGCGGCATAAAGCCTGGCGAACATGCAGCCAAAGTCAAACTCGGAGTACGCGGTATTTTCGAAGGCTATCACTCCTATTTTTTGCAGGATGGAGATGGCAATATCGCCGCAACACATTCTGTATCAGCAGGTTTGGATTATTGTGGGATCAGTCCAATTTTAGCTTATTTGGCAGATGAGGGTCGTGTACAGTTCGAGGCCGCCAGTGATGAAGCTGCTCTGGCTGCCGTTAAAAAATTGGCGCAAACAGAAGGCATTATTCCTGCACTGGAATCAGCGCATGCATTCGCCTACGCATTTGAGCTGGCAGCATCATTACCTAAAGATAAAATTATAGTCGTAAACGCCAGTGGGCGCGGTGAAAAAGACTTATTTATAACTATGCGGCATTTTCAAGAGGACAATTTGAAGGCTTACGCCGAACATTTATTGCGGCAGTGATCAATGACCTTTCTAAGGAACGGGTACATAATAAATTGTTACTTTCATCTGACTCCTAAACATTGCAAAAATGAACCGTCAACCATCCGTAATTCCAGTCATGGCACACCTGGTGTTAGGCTATCCAACGCTGGCGGAGAGCTTGCATACAGCAGCGCAATACGTTGCCGCTGGTGTCCAGATTCTGGAATTGCAAATCCCTTTTTCCCATCCTACGGCGGATGGATCTGTCATTACTTTAGCTTGTCAGGAGGCCACGAGGCAAGGGGTTTCGGTAAAGCAATGCATTGAGGCCATTAAAAGTCTTCGGGCGCAATTTCCAACGCAGGAAATCATTGTTATGAGCTACCTGAACCGCCTTTATACGTATGGTTTTCAGGCATTTGTAACCGAAATGGAGTTTGCCGGGGTGCAGTACTTGATTGTACCCGATTTGCCGGCAGATGTTGCACAAACATTTGTTCCTCCGCCTTCATCGTTAAAAATCGTACCCGTTCTCGCAGCCAATACCTCGGATGCGCGTTTGGAAAAGCTGCAGACTGGAGGCTTCGATTTTTTCTACCTGATGTCTGATTTCAAAATAACAGGAAGCGGATTCAGCCTTCATCCAAGTCTTAAAGCGCTTATCAAAAAGATTAAAGCCTGGGAAGTTGGTACATCACAACATCCTCCAAGGGTTGGTATTGGTTTTGGGATCTCAACACCAGAGCAAGCAAAACTAGTAGCAGCGGAAGCCGATATAGCGATTATTGGTTCGGCCTTGATTCAGGCGCAAAACGTGGGGAATTTGGAAGCATATTTAGGATCTTTGCGTCAGGTATTTAATTAATTTTGATTTGAATTTAGAAACGGAAAGATCGAGCAGCAGGCAGTATCCCCTGGATAAACATTTTGTAATCCCATGGCGGGTTAGAAGCCTAGTATTTCTATGCATATTACTTGCTCAAAGCACATTTCTATCGGCGCAAAATATTGATAGTCAACGAGTCATAGTTGGAGCAGAACGGCTGGACTTGCTACTTCCCAAGTTGGCAGGAAAGCAGGTTGCTCTGGTGGTCAATCATTCTTCTTTAGTCGGAAATACCCATTTGGTAGATACCCTGAACAGTCTTGGGGTGTGTATTTCTGTCATTTTCGCACCCGAACACGGTTTCCGAGGAAACGCGGACGCTGGAGAATATGTTCGAGATGGCATTGATCTTCGAACGGGCACCCCAATTCTGTCGCTCTATGGCAAACGTCGCAAGCCAAGTCTTGAAGATTTAGAAGGCGTCGAGGTCGTGATCTTTGACATTCAGGATGTTGGAGCGCGATTTTACACCTACATTAGTACCCTGTTTTATGTTTTGGAAGCTTGTGCGGAACAGGATAAGGATGCCATTGTACTAGACCGCCCTAATCCAAATGGTCATTATGTAGATGGCCCGGTACTTGATTCGCGGCTTACTTCCTTTGTGGGGATAGCTCCAATTCCGATTGTACATGGTTGCACGGTGGGAGAATTGGCGCAACTTTTCGTAGGAGAGTTTTGGATTTACAGGCCTGAAAGCCTGCGACTCCAGGTGATCCCCTGCTTAAATTACACGCATTCAACCTTTTACGAACTTCCAGTTCCGCCGTCGCCCAATTTACCTACTACCCGATCTGTACTACTGTATCCTTCAATTTGCCTTTTTGAAGGCAGCACTTGTAGTGTAGGGCGAGGTACAGATTGGCCTTTTGAGGTGGTCGGACATCCTGATTACCCTTGTGATACCTTCAACTTCGTTCCTAGGCCCAATGCAAGCAACAAATATCCCCCTCATGCTGGTTGGCTTTGTGGGGGGCGGGATTTTAGTAAGATTTCAATAGATTCGCTTCGGGCCGCTAAACAGTTGAATTTGAATTGGTTGCTCGAATTTTACCATCAATTTCCGAATAAACAAGCGTTCTTTCGGGAAGATCATTTTTTTGACCTGCTGGCAGGGACGAGAAATTTACAACAGCAGATCCTGGATGGAAAAACAGAGGTTGAGATCCGTGAAACTTGGGCAGAAGATTTGATAGCTTATCGTGCTATTCGACAGAAATATCTGCTTTACAAAGCGTAATATTTACATCGTCAAACGACATTCCCCTTCGCTCCATGCCAAATCTACTTTCCCACCTTTTTTCATCCAATTCACCAATTCGGCGCCCATTAGCACTGCACGCCAACCTTTGAGCAAGTCCTGATCAAAATCTTTGCTTCCAGCTTTAAGGCGATTAAAATCTCCTTTTGGGAATAACAATGCTGCGCTTATCTCGTGTTCCAGGCACTGTTTTTTCATAAAATGATAGAGCAATTCCATCGTCCATTCCCGTTCTGGATCCTCTGGCAATGGCCGAGGGATGGAATCTAACACCGCACGCTCCGCCTCGGTAGCCGGAGCTTTCCACATTTCCTGCCAGGTATCGAGATGCTTTTTCCACACCCCTTCAGGCATGGTTCGGTTAGACTTAAAAGCGTTAGGGCCGCCCTTAGTAGAACGCAAAATCGTGCTAATGTGCCGACTCTGTAACACCGTCTCTCGAGGTATATTACTCGTTTGCGCCCGTTCTATCCGCCAGCGGTATAATCGCATCAGATATATCTTTTCGCGAAAGTCAACTTGATGCACTAAGTCGTTGGCAAACAATTCTTTGTGCGGCTCCACGGCATAAAAAGCCGGATGTTCCCACTTGCGATTTTCCTCCCGCGCCCAAGGTTCGCGGTTGTGCTTGCGAAGTTTGTTAGTTAGTTTCTCATGCAATGCGGGGAGGTATTTCACATCCTCAATGGCATATTCTAGCGCTTTTGGATCAATAGGTCGAGCTTCCCAATCGGCTACCGTGTGACTTTTAGCAAGGGTAACGCGAAGTTCTTTTTCGACGATTTTACCAAAGCCCGCAGGATAATTATACCCCAAAAAACCAGCAGCAATTTGGGTGTCAAAGGTGTTGCTTGGAACCGTTCCGAAGAGTGTATAGAGCAGTCGATAATCATTATCACCCGCGTGGGTAATTTTTAAAATAGCAGGATCTTCCACGATGCTTAAAAACTTACTAAGTTCTTTGATCCTAAGGGTATCGATAAGAAAAATGTCATCTTCAGATACAACTTGAATGAGGCCAAGGACAGGGATGTAGTATTTTTCACCCACAAATTCAGTGTCAAAGCCAATCCAGTGTGCCGTTGCAAGGGCGTCCATGACGCGGTCAAAGTCATTTTGGTTCTCCAGGAGATGTACAGATAGATTCATAGGGTGCAAAGGTAAGCAGGAAAAAATATATTGGGTATAAAGTGGCTAAAAGCGTCTTATTTGGGGGCCTTGAATACAATTTTTTAAATTTAAGAAAACCTTTCTTATCTTGTGTAAATCATCTAAACAAAAACATCGTTTAATTTCGCCTTTCAAAAACGCCTGAGTTAAATTCATACCATGAAAAAAGTCCTTTTTGGCCTAGCCATTTTCTTTTTCCTCCTCTTGGCAGCACTCGTTGCGATACCTTATCTTTTCAAAGATGAGATTATTGCGCAGATAAAAACCGCCGCCAACGAAAGCCTGACAGCAAAGTTGGAATTTTCCGATGTTGACATTTCCGTTTTTCGGCACTTCCCACAGCTTTCCCTTGGTCTAGAAGGCTTAGAAATTACCAATGGACCAGGCCTTTTTGAAGGCGTGAAGTTGGTGAAATGTGAGCGACTTGATGTAACCGTTGACCTCTGGTCTGCCATTTTTGGCAAGGAGGTCATTATCAAAGGTTTGTTTTTCAAAAAACCAGATATCAAAGTTTATGCCCTTAGTAATGGGCAGGCCAATTACGACATCACCAAACCAGAGGATGCCGCCACAAAAACAGCCGCTACTGGCGAGGCTGCTCCAGTAAAACTGGAAAGCTACGGTATCGAGGATGGTAAAATCCTGTACGACGACCGTGGGCTGGATATGAAGGCGGAAATGGAGGGCTTGAATCACACTGGTTCGGGCGAATTCACGGCTACAGTTTATGATTTGGTGATGAAAACGGCGATTAAAAAACTCTCTATCAATTATGGAGGGGTGCAATATTTGAGCAATGCTCAGGCTGATTGGAAATCTACTCTGGGCGCTGATATGGCGAACATGAAATTTATTTTCAAAGAGAATGATTTGAAAGTCAACGATTTGAAGTTGATGCTTGATGGTTGGGTCATGATGCCAGCAAACACCGAAGATATTCGCATGGATCTAAAATTTGGCACACCCGCCAATACCTTCAAGAGCTTGTTGAGTATCATCCCTGGAGCGTATACCAAAGATTACGCGGAAGTAAAAGCTAATGGAACGGTACAATTTTCGGGCTTCGCCAAAGGTACCTACAACGAAAAAACTTACCCGGCATTTAAGCTTGATTTTAAAGTTGGAAATGCCGATTTTAAGTATCCAAGTCTTCCTTTGGGTGTGAGCAATATCAATGTGGATGCTGCCATTGCACTCCCCACTTCCCGACTCAATGATTTGACGGTGAATATTCCAAAGTTCAGCCTCAAAATCGGTTCTAACCCACTTGAAGGTTATTTCAACCTAAAAACTCCGGAGAGCGACCCTACTGTGGATATGAAACTGAATGGAACCCTCAATCTCGGCGAACTTTCCAAAGCATTCCCCATGGAGGGCATCCAGGAACTCGTGGGAATCATCAATGCCAATATGACGGTGAAGGCCGCCATGAGTCAAATTGATCAAGCTAAATACGACGAAGTAAACATGGCCGGAACTTTCGGCATGAGTGGAATTACCTACAAATCTGCCGGAACACCCACCGTAAAAATCAATACTTTAGCTACAAGTCTTACGCCACAAAGGCTTGATATCCAAACCTTTGATTCAAAACTTGGCAATAGCGACCTTCGTGCATCGGGTAGTATTGACAACGTGTTGGCTTATTTTAGCACAAGCAAAACCATGCGCGGCAATTTAAATTTCGCGTCCACCTACTTTGATGCGAACGAATGGATGGAACCTGCGCTAGCGGATGGTGGTGTGGTACCAAGCGATGTGCCCGCCACTGCGGCAACTGCTACTACCGCTGTTTTTGATCGTTGGGACTTCACAATAGATGGTAAAATTGGCAAATTGAAATACGACACCTATGATATTTCAAACCTCACTGCGGCAGGCCATTTTACACCGAATAAGATGGATATCTCCAATTTTGGCTTGAAATTCGGCGGCACAAGTGACTTGAGTGGTTCCGGCCAAATCCTAAATGCCTGGAATTATCTTTTTGATAACCAAACGGTTGCAGGTTCAATCAATTTGAATTCTAGCTATTTTGACCTCAACCAATTTATGGCTGAACCCGTAACCGCTACAGCACCCAAAGGTGGAACTCCTGCAGCTCCGCCAGCTGAAGCCGTCATTCCAGTACCCGAAAATATGGATATGACGATCAATGCCAATTTTGCTAAAATTAAATACACCACTTACGATCTCAACAACCTGAATGGCCAAATCGAGGTAAAAAACAGCATTGCAAAATTAAAAGATTGCACTGCTGATGTTTTAGGTGGTCAAATTGGTCTAACGGGCGACTACAATACGCAGAATCTTGCCAAGCCAACCTTTGATATGGATATGGCACTGCAAAACATGGGCTTCCGGGAAGCCTATCAAAACTTTGCCACGGTGAAAGCCCTGGCGCCCGTTGCTCAATTAATTGATGGCAAATTTAATACCACCCTATCCATGTCTGGAGGCCTGGGAAAAGATATGATGCCCGACTTCACAACCCTGACTGCGGCGGGGTTTTTAGAAACTATTTCTGCCATTTTCAATAATTTCAAACCGATGAATGCCATTGGCGAGAAGTTGAAAATTAGTTCCTTAAAGCAATTTGAATTAAAAAACACCAAGAACTGGTTTGAAATTAAGGACGGAAAAGTGACGGTCAAGCCATTTAATACGCAAATTAGCGACGTGGGGATGCAAATCGGGGGTTCGCATGGCTTGAACAGCGATATGGACTACCAGATCCTGACCAAGGTGCCCCGTAAATCGTTAGGGAGCGCGGCCAATTCAGGTATGGATCTACTTTCAAAAGAAGCTTCAAAGGTCGGTGTAAGCCTTGCCCAAGGAGAATTTATCAATGTCCGCTTCGACCTGACTGGCACGCTTTTTAATCCAAAGGTGGCCATGAAAGTCTTAGGTTCTGACGGTCAAAGCAGCATTCAAGAAACGGCTGCAGGTGCCGTCACGGCAATTGTAGAAAAAGCAAAGGATTCGATTACCAATATGGCCAATCGAGAAATTGACAAAGCTAAACAAAAAGCCCAAGAAGCTGCCGACAAAGCGACCGACAGCTTGAAACGCCTGGCAGACAAGAAGTTACAAGAAGTCACAGACAAGGCCACAAAAGAGGCGAAGGATAAAATTGGCGAAAAAGCGGGGGAAGTATTGGGACAAGAGGGTAAAAAAGCAACAGAAGAAGTAAAAGACCGGCTCAATAATTTTGACCCCTTCAAGAAGAAAAAGAAGAAAGACAATTAGGAAGAAGTATGAACTATGAAGTATGAACTATGAAGTATAAAGTATGATGTATGAACTATGATGTATGAACTATGATGTATGAACTATGATGTATGAACTATGATGTATGAACTATGAGGTATGAACTATGATGTATGAACTATGATGTATGAACGAGGAACGGTAGATCAGCAACATCATAGTTCATACATCATAGTTCATAGTTCATACATCATAGTTCATAGTTCATACATCATAGTTCATACATCATACATCATAGTTTATACCTCATACATCATACATCATAGTTCATACATCATACATCATAGTTCATACATCATCGTTCATCGTTCATAGTTCATACATCATAGTTAAAAACAGTGCATATACCTGTCTGGAAAAAATGGCTCTCGCATCTAACGCCAGTTACCTTGGAAGAGACCGCCTCGGAGCAAAACCCTGAATTGAGTGTAATCCTCTCTAAAGGGCGCGTACAATTGTTAAGTGGTGATGCCATTTACTCTTGGGATGACCTGTACAAGAATTTTTTAGTTGCTTTTGATCGCCTAAAAATTGACGAGCGAAAGATAAACGACGTGTTATTACTAGGACTTGGCCTCGGATCTATTCCTTTTATGTTAGAGCGGGTTTTCAATCGTCAATACCATTATACGGCCGTAGAATGGGATGAAACGGTGGCTCATTTAGCCGTCAAGTATACACTTTCTCGGTTGGAAAGTCCGATTGAAATCATTACCGCCGATGCGGAGGTATTTGTCCAAGTAACCGAAGAACAATTTGATTTGCTGATTGTGGATATCTTTGAGGATGAGATAACGCCCCCACAGTTTTGCACCGAAGAATTTCTTGAAACCTGTGCTGCGTTACTCCGCCCTGGTGGGTTAATCCTCTTCAATCGCCTTCATGGCGAGGATGTAAGTATCCGACAGGTGACGGAGCGTTTTTTTGAACGCAGATTCAAAAACGTGTTTCCTGAAGCTTGGGCAATTGATACCAAAGGAAATTGGATACTTTGTGCCGAAAAAAACTTTACATAGACTTAACCGCCTGATGCAAACGTCTGAGTTTGAGCCGAGTCTACCTTTGCCGAAAATTCAAAGCGGCATGAAGCACGACACCCAAGCAAAGAAAATTCTCATTGTAGATGACGAGCCAGATATTCTGGAATTCCTGCAATACAACCTCCGAAAGGAAGGCTATCTAGTAATCACTGCTTCTGATGGGCTACAGGCAATTCAAGTAGCGGAGCGCGAAAAGCCCCACCTCATCCTTCTTGATATCATGATGCCCGAAATGGATGGTGTGGAGGCATGTCGTTTACTTCGGTCTCGAAAAGAATTTGATGACACTCCCATTGCTTTCCTTACAGCCCGCGACGAAGATTTTTCTCAAATCGCAGCACTAGATGTGGGCGGTGATGATTACATTACTAAACCGATCAAACCCAGAGTATTGGTGAGCAGAATCAACGCGCTGCTTCGCCGTACAGGCCGCGCTTCTGAAGAAGAACTCCGCACTATCAGCCTCCACGATTTGGTAATAGATAAAGATAAAGTGTTGGTTTTTAAAGGTGAAAAAGCCATTGAACTGCCTCGAAAGGAATTTGAAATACTTTGGCTACTGGCGTCTAAACCTGGACGTGTATTTACTCGAGAGGAGATTTTCGATAAAATTTGGGGCGCGGATGTCATCGTTGGCAATCGAACGATTGATGTACACATTCGCAAGCTCCGGGAACACATCGGAGAAACGTACATTAAGACGATGAAAGGGATCGGGTACAAATTTGACTTTTAAAAGCAAAACTATTGGATAAGCGAATGTTCAAGAACCAAACACCACAGCAGCTTTCCTTTTTTATTGCGGGAATATCGGCAGCGGCCATTGCTATTATGCTTCTGCTCTTGAAGGCTACCGGATTGCTCGCGGTGACTTGGCCTGAAGTGCTGGGCTTGTTTATTCTGGCTTTTGGCGTGGCTTTTTTGACCAATTACTACTTGGTGCGCTACTTTATTTTTAGGCGTATCAAGTTGATTTACAAAATAATACACCGTCAAAAACTTCCCGCAGACTTCAAAGCCGGAAATCTGGACATGACTAAAAATGTGCTGGATGATGTGGAAAAAGAGGTGGGCGAATGGGCCGACAAACAAGACCTGGAACTCGAAGAACTCGAACGCTTGGCCACTTACCGCCGCCGCTTTATCGGCGATGTATCTCATGAACTCAAGACTCCCATTTTCAATATTCAAGGCTTTATCCATACCCTCATTGACGGTGCCCTTCACGACCCAAAAGTAAATTTACTTTACCTCCAACGTGCCGCCAAAAACATCGAGCGGCTACAGATTATCGTTGAAGATCTGGAGACCATCAATAAACTGGAAGCTGGACAAATGATCCTTGACTTACAAGAATTTGACCTCCATAATCTTTCGGACGAGGTATTTGGAGACCTTGAAATGCGCGCACATGAACGAAATATTCGGCTCACCTACAAAGAGGGCGCTGGGCAAAACTTCCGCGTTCGAGCCGACAAAGAGAGCATCCGACAAGTGTTGATGAATCTGGTGCACAATTCCATCAAGTATGGAACCGAGGGAGGGCTTACAAAAATTAGTTTTTATGATCTGGAGAGTTATGTCTTGGTTGAGATAAGCGATAATGGCATTGGAATTACTTCAGAGCATCTGAACCATGTGTTTGATCGCTTCTATCGCGTGGACAAACACCGTTCCCGAGAGGCGGGTGGCACAGGGCTTGGGCTTTCCATTGTAAAACACATTGTGGAAGCGCACAAGCAGACCATCAATGTACGCAGTAGTATGGGCCAGGGAAGCACCTTTGGTTTTACGCTGGAGAAAGCCTAGACTAAAAAAGCCCTCCATCAAAACTATGATGGAGGGCTTTTTTGTTCCGTTTTAGAGTGCCCATTAAGCACGCCAAATTTCCTAATTCGTAAAATAAGCTGCTGGGTTTTTCCCCCCTTTTTTCACCACATCAAGGCGTTTTTTAAACTCCATGTACAGGGTATCGTCTTCTTTTCGCCCGAAGGCTTGCACTAAGGCCGCTAATATATTTGGATCATTAGGATCCAGACTTTCAGCCTTTTGAAAGTATTTGAGCGATTCATCGACATCTACCAACATTTCAGCTTTTAGTTCTTTATAACGTTTTTGCCCTGCACTAGTGGAAAAGCTGGTAGCGTTCATCTCTTGGGCAATGATATTGGTCTCGTTATAAAGCAATGCACCAAGGGAATAGTTGTTATCCACGTTATTGGGTTCTTTCTCGATGGCAATTTTGAAATTCTTCTTTGCCAGGTCTGCGTATTCCTTCATTTTAGGCGCCCGCTGCTCTTTTGTTTGTACAGAGTCTTCCAGCACAGTAGTGAAGAGACTATTGTAAACATCGCCAAGTGCACGGTACAAGCCTGCATTATTGGGTTCTTTCTTAATGGCCTGATCCAGAGACCCTGTGAGTTCTGTAAGGCGGCCTTTGCTGATGTAATAGTTGATTTCAGCAAAAAGCAAAGCTGGATCCTCCGGGAATTTCTTGCGTCCTTCCTGCATGATCTTAAGCGCACCAGCCTCATCCTTCAATTCCAGCTTGCAGTTATACATGCCGTCATAAACCGCAACACTGTCCGTGCCTTTGTTATACAGAATTTCATAAAAAGAAATTGCATCATTACAACGTTTGGCTAAACCGGCCAAAAGGCCAGTGAAGTACACCTGATCTGTATATTCTTTAGGATCGTCGAGTAGACTTTTCTTTTGCCCGGCCTTCAGGATATCATGCGCTTCAATGGAGGATTTGAAAGCCAGAAATGCTTTGTCATATTCCTTGTCATTGTATTTTCCAACGCCTATATTGATGACTAATGGCTGCATAGCAAGGATTCCATTAACAGCCTCTCCCTTCTCATATTTTTTGGCTAGTGGATTATCATAAGCCGTTTTGTAGGCATTAATGGCCTCCAAAGCGTCGTTGTCGCCTGACAGTTTCGCGCTAGGATTTATGCCTTGCAGGGCAAGTTCGTTCTGAAGACGTGTGCTATACACATCACCTTTAATGATCCAGGCAGACGCAAGTGCTTGCACGTCAGGACTTTGCAATGCCTGATCGATTTTTGTTTTTGCTTCAGTTAGCTTGGAGCCGTTCCCTCCTGGATCCTGGTTGTAAGCGGCAAGCGCTTTGCCCGCAGATTTGGCCATTTTAGCTGCATCTTCCTGTGCTTGAATGATTCCGGTAGTAAGTAGAATGCCCAATAGGGCGAAAAGGAATTTTTTCATGGTCTTCGACAAAAATTTTGAAAGTTTGAAAAACATGGTTAAGGAGCGGGTGAGCTGAAAGTTACAACCCAACCGTTTCTAAGACGGTGCAATCCGCAAAAAGATATACAACACCTTGTTAAAGTAAGGAACGCGGTTGGACTATTCTTCGACTGGAGCGTTGTTTTCAACTGTTCCTTCAGCCGCTTCTTCCATTTCATCCAGCATTTTGATTTCTTCTGCTTTTGCGACCACCGTCACGTCGGCAATGTTATCGGCATCGTCCAATCGAATAAGTCTAACTCCTTGCGTAGCGCGGCCCATCACCCGAAGATCATCAGCGCCCGTACGAATGGTCACCCCCGAAGTGGTTGTAATCATTAAATCATCATTGTCTGTTACCGACTTGATGGCGACTAAGTGGCCAGTTTTAGCGGTTACACTGATGGTTTTCACCCCTTTACCACCCCGGCTTTGTACCCGGTAATCTTCAAGCGCAGAGCGTTTGCCCATACCTTTTGACGACACGACCAAAATAGAGGTGGTTGTATCCTCCGGGTCAATACAAACCATACCAACAACAGCGTCGCCGCCTTCGTCATTCACTCGGATGCCACGCACACCGGCAGCACCGCGTCCCATAGAGCGCACGTCTTGTTCGTTGAATCGAATGGCCTTACCACTCTGAATAGCCAGTATGATTTCGTTTTTGCCATTGGTAAGTTTTGCTTCAATGAGTGCATCTCCATCCCGGATATCAATCGCATTGATACCGCCTTGCCTTGGGCGAGAATAAGCTTCCAGGGGCGTTTTTTTGATATTCCCCTTACGAGTACAAAATGTAATGAAATGATTGTTCAGGAATTCTACATCATCGAGCCTGCGCACAATAATGAAGGCACGGATCTTATCATCCTTGGGGATATTGAGTAGATTTTGAATTACACGACCTGCTGTGGCTTTTGCACCTTCAGGAATTTCGTACACTTTCAGCCAAAAACAACGCCCGCTTTCCGTGAAAAGTAGCAGTGTTTGGTGTGTGGTCGCGGTAAACATGTGCTCCACAAAATCTTCGCCTCTTGTGCGAACCCCTTGAGCGCCACGTCCACCCCGGCCTTGTGCACGATATTCGGAAATTGCCGTACGTTTGATATAGCCGGTATGGCTGATCGTGATGACCACTTCTTCATCCTCAATCAAATCCTCGATGCTAATATCCGCTTCATTCATTTCAATCGTGGTGCGTCGAGCGTCGCCAAAACGGTCTTTGATGTCGGTTGTTTCGGCTTTAACAATATCACGGCGCAAGCCTTCATCCGCTAAAATAGCCATCAATTCAGCAATTTTCTTTTGCAACTCCTCGTATTCGTTCTTCACCTTGTCGCGTTCCAGACCTGTAAGCTGCTGCAAACGCATGGCGAGAATGGCTTTCGCCTGAATCTCTGACAGGCCGAATTTTACCATCAAGCCTTCACGAGCTTCTTCCGCATCTTTGGATGCACGAATCAGTTTGATCACCTCATCCAAATGATCCAGTGCGATGAGCAAACCTTCCAGAATATGTGCCCGCTCCTCGGCCTTCCTGAGTTCGTACTTGGTACGGCGAACGATGACTTCGAGGCGGAATTTGATAAACTCATCCACCATTTCTTTCAAATTGAGCAGTCGAGGGCGACCGTTCACAAGAGTCACGTTGTTGATGCCGTAACTGTTTTGGAGTGGAGTGAGTTTGAAAAGCTGGCTCAGGATGACATTGGCTGCAGCGTCGCGCTTGATTTCAATTACGATACGCACGCCTTCGCGGTTAGACTGATCGCCTACATCTGAAATGCCTAGAATTTTTTTCTCGTTGACCAGATCGGCGATTTTCTGAATCAACATGGACTTGTTGACTTGGTAAGGCACCTCGGTAACAATGATGCTTTCGCGGCCTTTTGCATCTGTTTCAATTTCGGTTCTGGCCCGAACGACCACACGGCCACGTCCAGTGCGGAATCCTTCTCTGACGCCCGACATCCCATAAATGATACCACCCGTTGGAAAATCGGGTGCTTTGACGAACTCCATCAATTCCTCCACGTCTATTTCCGGCTTGTCTACAGCCGCCAAAATCGCATTGCAGACCTCCGTGAGGTTGTGGGGCATCATATTCGTGGCCATACCTACTGCAATACCACTTGCGCCATTGACCAAAAGATTGGGAAATTTGGTCGGCATCACACTCGGTTCCTCGAGTGAATCGTCAAAATTGAGCTTAAAATCAACGGTATCCTTATCCAAATCGCCTACGATTTCATCGGCTACTCGACGGAATCGAGCTTCAGTATAACGCATAGCCGCCGGATTATCGCCGTCCATAGAACCAAAGTTACCTTGGCCTTCCACGAGTGGGTAGCGCAGGCTCCATTCTTGGGCCATACGCACCATTGCGTCGTACACTGAAGAGTCACCGTGGGGGTGGTATTTACCCATCACCTCACCGACAATACGAGCAGATTTTTTATAGGGTTTATTATAGCCGAGCCCCAAATCAAGCATCCCATAAAGGACGCGGCGGTGAACGGGTTTCAATCCATCGCGCACATCTGGCAGTGCGCGGCTTACGATAACGGACATGGAATAGTCAATATACGCGACTTTCAGTTCGTCTTCAATGTTGATAGAAATGATTCTCGAATCTTGCATGGGCAAATCTTATGCGAAATGGTGTTTTTGTGTAAACGAACGGGGTTGTTTCCTCAAAAATAGTGCGCGAAGGTACGAAAGACATCCCTTTTAAAGGCAAAAACGGACGCTTTCTTTTCCACAATTACGGGGTTCGCGTAAGATCAAAAAACAACACTCCAAGGCTTTAATGATTGTGTCCACGATTCTTGATTTTCAGCTCTTTAAAGGTGGTTTCAGGATCTATTTCCCGGTTAAATTGTAGCTGATCTGCTTCTCCCAGTACAATCTCCGCCGTAGTGTAGATCTCATTTCCTTCCAGCAAATGTCCACCGATGGTCGCTCCGGTGCTGTCCGATAAAGAGATGTGTAAATGTGAACCATCCGCTGAAAAGGTGCCCACCAGCGAAACGATCTCAAATTTTGCTTCTCGCAACAAAGGCTCTTTCTGGTTTGCTGGCCGTAGCTTTACTTTGCGCAAACTACCTACACAGGTTATTACAAACCCAGCTTGTAAGTGATTGCCCTTAGCAAAAGCATCTAACTCACGTTTCAAATCCTGGCCGGGGTGAAGCCTTAGGGCATAAACTGTCATAGGTAAGTGTTTTTTGAAATGAGTGGCGCAACCTGCCACTAGGGATAGCATTAGTAAGGCTCCAAGAAATTGCTTCATAAGAGAAAATATTTTGAGGTGGCAAATTTCTCTAATTTCACCGCAGAATCAAGCGATCATTACCAACATTAAGCCCCTATTGGGCCAATGTGATAAAGTAGAATTAGGTTTGCCACAAGAACGCTTTCCTTGCTTTTCAACTTTAACCGAAAACATACTATGAGAATTAATTTTACTTGTCTTTTCCCAACCCTTTTTCTGCTGTTTTTCTCAGGCTTTTCAGCAATTTTCGCTCAAAATGCCACACTTCGTGGAACCATCGCCGATGCGGTTTCCGGCGAGACCCTAGTCGGCGCTACCGTGCGAGTGGGCAGTACTGGTACCTATTCTGATACAGATGGCAAGTTTTCACTTTCCCTCTCACCGGGCAGTCATGAAGTCAATATTTCATATCTTGGCTACACGGAAAAAAATATCACCCTTCGTCTTACAGTTGGTCAAACCCGTGATCTGGCAATAAAACTCGATAATGCCGACAATCTACTTCAAACAGCAACTGTGACCGCCGGAAAATTTGAAAAGCCGCTTGGCGAAGTCACGGTTTCCATGGATGTTATAAAGCCCAAACTCATCGAAAGTACGAATTCTACCTCTGTAGATGAAGTATTAGTCAAAGTCCCTGGCGTATCGATCATTGATGGCCAAGCCAGTATTCGGGGAGGTGCCGGCTTTTCTTACGGGGCTGGCACTCGAGTTTTAATCTTGGTAGACGATATTCCTGCCTTACAACCAGATGCAGGCTTACCCAATTGGGATGATTTTCCAGTCGAAAATATCTCCCAGGTGGAAGTCTTAAAAGGTGCTGCATCGGCTTTGTATGGCTCGTCAGCGATGAATGGCATCATCAATATTAGAACGGGCTATGCCAAGGATAAACCCGAGACCGAGGTTGCCGTTTTTGGAAAAATCTGGGGCAATCCAAAAGATGAGGTCAAAAAATGGTGGGGTACTGACTCCTCAGGCATAGAGCAGCCCGTGGAAACGGGTTTTAGCTTTGCCCACCGACAAAAATTCAATCGTCTGGACTTTGTGCTTGGAGCTTATGGGTTGTACCGCGATAGCTACAACCGCGACACCTACAGCCGATACGGCCGCGTAACGCCCAACTTACGCTTTCGGGTCAACGAAAGACTTACTCTGGGTTTGAACACCAATTTCAACATTGGACGTGGTGGAAGCTTTTTCATTTGGGGCAACGACAGCACGCAAGCCCACGAGGCTGGTGTTGGTTCCGCCTCCTTTACCCGAGGCCGCTTGCGCTTCAATATTGACCCATCAGTTCAGTATTTTGACAAAAACGGCAATCGACACAAGATTTTAAGCCGATATTTCTATATTCACAACGATAACTCTGGCAACCAAAGCAACGACAGCAGACTTTATTACGGCGAATATCAATTCCAGCGCTCCATGGAAAGCATCGGATTGGTGGCAACAATGGGTGTGGTAGGAATGTACAATACGGTTGATGCGGAACTTTACAGCGACGCATCCTACCGGGCACGAAATTTAGCTGGCTATATTCAGGCCGACTACAAACCATTTAAACGGCTCAACCTATCCGCTGGACTCCGATATGAACAAAATGTGCAACACAGTCCCGATAGCATTTTCTTGCGCACTGAATTTTTGGGCCTGATTCCAAATGGCGAAACCAAAGAAGCCAAGCCAGTATATCGCTTTGGCGCAAACTATCAATTTGCGCAAGCTTCTTACCTCCGCGCATCCTGGGGGCAGGGGTACCGTTACCCAACCATTGCAGAAAAATTTGTCAGTACCGATTTTGGCGTCGGCAACTCCGTGGCACCCAACCCAAGTTTGGTTTCAGAAACAGGTTGGACTGCCGAATTGGGCGTAAAGCAAGGCTTTCGTTTGGGCAATTGGCAGGGCTACATGGATTTAACTGGCTTTGTATCTGAATATCAAAATATGATGGAGTTCGTATTGGATAGCATCTATTTTGACTTTAGTCCTCCTAAACCTAGTTTGGTGGCTCGTTTTCAATCGCAGAATACGGGTGACACTCGTATAACAGGATGGGAAATCTCAGTGCTTGGGCAAGGCAAGTTGGGGCCTGGAACACTTTCGCTACTAACGGGTTTCACTAGTGTTAACCCACAGTACAAGGAGTTCAACGATTCGCTTCGAATCAATGTTTATAAGGCTTCAGATACCATCAATGTACTGAAATACCGATTTCGGAATACCTTTAAGTTTGACGCCGAATACAGCCTTGATCGCCTCGCCTGTGGTGTATCTGTACAGTATAACAGCCACATGCAATCTATTGACGCCATTTTTGAATATGGTCTGCCAGGGGTTCGCAATTTCAGGCAAACCCACAACAACGGTGCCACTGTCGTAGATTTAAGAGCATCATTTCAACTTAATGAATCCCTTAAAATCAGTGCTATATGCGGCAACCTGCTGAATACAGAATACACCGTCCGACCAGCGCTTTTGGAAGCACCCCGAAATTACACTTTGCGATTAGGTTGGAAAATATAGGTTCCACGAGGGCATACTGAAGAAACTAAAAAAAATAAATGTACGCAATAATAGACGTAGAAACCACTGGTGGTGTAGCAAAATACGAGCGGATTACCGAAATCGCTATCGTGGTGCACGATGGGGATAAAGTAGTTAATACGTTTTCGACCCTGCTGAATCCAGAGCGGAGTATACCCCGGCAGATTACTCAAATTACGGGTATTACGGATCAGATGGTGGCCAAAGCACCCAAATTTTTTGAGGTAGCCAAGCAAATCGTACAACTGACAGAAGGAAAAATCTTTGTGGCCCACAATGTCAACTTCGACTATTCCTTTGTGCGGGAGGAATTTGCGCGGCTCGGGTATGACTTTCAACGCCGACAACTTTGCACCGTACGACTTTCTAGAAAGGTTTTTCCTGGGCTACCCAGTTACAGCCTGAGCAACCTCAAAAACACTTCCAGATCCACGCCGACAAAAGTCACCGGGCACTAGACGATACCCTGGCAACCACACAGTTATTTGAAAAAATACTATCCGAACAAGAGGGCAAACAAAACATCCGAACGCTGGTCAACCTGGGGGTAAAAGAGACCAAACTCCCACCGAGCATCACACTCGAACGCCTTCATGCGGTTCCCGAAAGCTGTGGCGTATATTATTTCCATGACCCAGCGGGTAAGGTTATTTATGTAGGTAAGAGCCTGAACATCCGCAAACGACTTTTCGAACATTTTGCAGATCAGACCTCCAAAGGCGAAAAAATTCGGTTGGGTATCGCAGACGTCAGTTGGGAGGTGACTGGTAGCGAACTCGTGGCGTTGTTGCATGAAAGTGCCGAAATCAAACGCATGCAACCCGTAGTAAATAAAGCCCAACGCGCCAGATTACACGCGGGAGCCATATTTGCTTATACTGATTTGCAGGGTTACCGTTGCCTGGTGTTTGGTAAAAACTCTGCAAAAAATACTAAAAATCTGGAGCTCATATCCGAATATCCCAAGGTAGACCAGGCCCGAAACTATTTGCAAAGCCTTGTTTATCAACATGAACTGTGCCACCGACTCTCGCATTTGGATAGTTCCGAACATTCCTGCTTTCATTATAACATCAAAAAATGCTTTGGCGCCTGCATAGGCGAGGAATGTCCAGAAGACTATAATGTGCGGGTTGAAGCGGCCCTCTCAAAAATATCGAGGCGACTTTCAGGCAGTTTTTTCTTTGTAGAAAAAGGGCGGACTGAAGGAGAAGTAGCCGTAGTCGGCGTGCAAGAAGGCCGGTACAAGGGCTATGGATATGTCAGTGCGGAAATGGGCGACCAAACAGTGGAGGATTTGCTTGAATGCCTGTCCACCACCTATAATGATCCCGATGCGGGGCGAATTATTTTGGGGTATGTGGATCGGCATCCTAAGGGCGTTCGGTCGTATTGAGGGATTGGATACAAATTTGCTGAACCATTTGGTTGTTCACATCGCCACGTTTAATGCCATTCGATTTAACAACTATTCCGGCGAATATTCCGGGAATAACTATCAGGGTAGCCGGGAATAGGACACAGTGCTTCACCATTTGTACCCAATTCCAAGCCGCCAAGAGCGCCCGGGCATTGGTCTATATCGAATAATTTCATACTGCTTGTTCCAGAGGTTTTCCAGGCGAAAATCAAGTAAAATTCGGCGTTTCCAAAGCGCTGCCGAGAGCAGGAGGTTCCCGACCTGAAATGATTTGACCCTATTACCGCCATTGTCAAAACGTTCTCCAGTGAATTGCTGCAAAAACGCGGCTGAAAAAGCACCGCGCGAAGCTCGAACCGAAAAGCCCCCGGATAACCTTGGCGTAAATGGAAGCTGTTTCCCTAGTGCACTTTCAGAGCCTCCGTATACTGCAAGGTTTGTAGTTTTGGAGCATTGAAGTCTGCCTGAAACTTCCACTTTAAACCCGCCTGCGCTTCGGTGGGTAAATTGGCCTGTGGTTTCAAGCCCTCGACTCCAGACCTTACGCAAATTATCCGGCCTGAAAATTCCGCTGGAATCTGGCTGCCAGAGAATCCAATCATCCAGAATCATTTGATAACCAGTCATTTCAAAAGAAAAATTGGGGCCGGGCAAAGCCCAGGTAAGATCAGCAGAATATCCTTTTTCTGGTTTAAGATTGAGGTTACCAAGGTTTTTCCAAAAACGGTCATTAAGGGTTGGCAGGTTGAAATTCCGAGAAAAATGAAACCTCGTTTCCCCTACCCTGCCCAGTCCAACTTGGCCTCCAAGAGACCAGGTGAACGGCGCAGCTTGATCTTCTGCCCATTCTTTTCGAAGCAAGGTTGAGAACCGGGTATCACCCTGGTGCCACTCGCCCATGGCATAACCCGCCAAACGCGTTTGGCCAAACCAGCGCGCACTATCAGCGTAACCATCCACTTGAGCCCATTGACGAAGTGCCGTTCCACCTGTCCGCCAAGCCCATTGTTTATTCAAGGAGGTGGAGCGCTCTGTGCTAAACAGGAATTGCCTGGAACGGCTGGTATCTGTATCACCAGCAAGGTAAAACGCGAGAAAATCATCAAGCCAGGCCGTTCGTGTAGTCCAAATCGTGCGGGTATTGGCAGCGTGTTCCCATAAAGTTACGGCGCGAAATGCTCGGTCTCGTTGTAAGGTTTCGCGAGGAGCTTCGGCGGTTGAAGGTGGGAGTTCACGAAAGGCTTTTTGATACCAAAACGACGTCTTTATCGTATTTTTTTCGTTGATTTTCAGTTGATTAAATTGCTGTAGATCCAGTTTTTTAAAATAATTATTGACTTGTTGGGCGGTATAAAACTTCCCGTCAAGCCCCTGCTTTTGAAAGGTAAAATCGTTATCTGCCGCTTGCCAATTCGCCCGGATTGTAGTTGTGAGTTTTTTTCCGGAATAACCAGCCTCCCCGGAGCCCTGCCATCCTCCAAAACTCGCCAATGCACCATGCACAAAACCAAATAAACCGGTATCAATTGGATGCTGACCTTGTGTTAGCGCCACACTTCCAGCCATTGCGCCACTGCTTTGTGCAGCACTTTGTCCTCCATATTGAATTTCAAGCTGGTCTGTTGGCCAAAGCGTAAGCAGGGAAGCGTCGACCACCCCGTTCATGGGGCTTTGCAAATTTATACCATTCCAAAAAACGGGGGTCCGAGTTGATCCTGCTCCACGCACCGAAATGGTGGCCAAGGTACCTGGCGCATTGGCACGTACATCAAGTACGCTTTCCAACAATAATCGTTCGGACAAGGAAATAGTGCTGTTTAGCGGGAGTGAATCTGCCTTCCAAAAGCTATAGCCGATGCGTTCAAAACGAATATCCCGGATGGTGACTTCCGGGAGCGGAATTGGAGCATTTCTATATTGGAGACTATCTGGCGTTTGCGCGGAGAGCAATTGAACGAGCAACGTACAGACAAAAATTAACCGGTATTTTAGCATAACACCAGTTAAATCTGGCAAATCTCCTCATAATTGGGGCGATCATGTGCATGACTATGAATAAACGAACGAATCGTTTCGCCTTTATTCAACACGAAAACACCAGGCATTTGAAACCCATCGCCAAGTTCGGCAGATTCAAGTTCAGCGCCATGGCCTTCAAGGACTGTAGCCTGAAATCCTCGAATCCAGTTCATCAGGCCAAAAAGTTGCTGAGGAGTGCCCCGTCCAAGGCCAAAAGCTTTATAAAAACGTTTTTCAGGATCCGCAATGTGGTCGACAGGATACAGTTTATATTTTTTGAAAAACTTATCCGCCACAGCCAAATCGGGGGCCATGTGTACGAAAACGACTCTGAAACCCATGGCTTCAAAGTTAGTCCGATGCTTTGCGATATCGCTGATGGCTTCCCGACAAAAAGAGCAGCCAAAAAAACGGAGAAACACTAGCATTACAGGCTGTTTTTCAGCCATCTGTGTCAAGGTTTCTCCGTTTTTTGTGGAGATCATTTCATTCCAAAAAGCTGGTGCTGGCATACGGATGTTTACAATTTACGGTTGTCTTATGGCTATTGGCATTCAAGTAAATACTACAACTTGGTACTTAGTTAAATGTCAATAGATAATCCCCTCTGGGCATAACTCGCTTAAACAACCTTAGGTTAAATTAGTTTCATCGCATCGAGCGCATCTGCAACTTCCTTGACGGCTTCGGCAGATTTGTGCAGGAGCGCGAGTTCATCCTTTTTCAAGCGAAGTTTGATAATTTCCTGAATGCCTTTTTTACCCAGTTTTACCGGTGCGCCCACAAAAATATCTTTGAGTTTGTACTGGCCGTTTAAGCGTACGCAGCAAGGAAAAATCCGCTTTTCATCTTTCAAAATGGTAATCGCCATTTGGGCTGCTGCTGCACCTGGTGCGTACCAGGCTGATGTTCCCATCAGGTTCACTAGTTCGCCACCGCCTCCTTTCGTGCGCTCCAGAATAGCGTCTAATTTGTCTTTGCGAATCAATTCCGTAACAGGAATCCCGCTCACCGTAGTGTAGCGAGGTAGCGGCACCATAGTATCGCCGTGTCCACCCATGAGGACAGCCTGAATATCTTTAGGCGATACGTCGAGTGCCTCAGCCAGAAAAGCACGGTAACGTGCAGTATCCAGTACACCCGCCATCCCGATCACCCGCTTATCAGATA
>JBBQLD010000002.1:0-37021 GCA_038327555.1 Chitinophagales bacterium | reverse complement strand
CCTGAAGAAACATTCAAGTCTCCTGACTTAGATGTCCTTTCTAAAACACAACATGCGCGCCGTTTTAAGCGTGGCCTGCTATGGATGGGAGCGGGAGTGCTCACTTTAGTAAGCAGCTTTGCCATCAACTTTATCTGCTTTCAATGTGGCGTGGATTTCCATCTGCCCATGTATGTATTGACCAGTTTAGGCGCACTTGGACTCTTGAAAGGGATGATAAGTATCTTTTGAGTGGTTGGGGATTCGGTTATTTGGGGATTTGGTTATTTGGGGTGCCAGAGCATAGCATTGAAATTGTCAATGGAATTTTCCCAACATCAGGCTCTGGCACCCCAAATAACCAAATCCCCAAATAACCGAATAACCAAAAAAACAAATTAACCAATCCCCATCATGATCTCCACCAGGTTCGCATCGCCGGCCAAACCCAGTTTTTTGCGCAGGCGGTAGCGGCTTCCTTCCACACCCCGCACCGAAATGTTGAGCAAATTTGCGATTTCTTTCGTACTGAGGTTCATGCGCAGGTAAGCGCAGAGCCGAAGATCATTCGGACTGGTTTGTGGATATTGTTCGCGCAGGCGCTTTAGAAAATCGCCGTGTACCGAGTCAAAGTGGATCGCAAAATGCTCCCAGTCTTCGTCCAATTGCGTATCAAACTGCATGGTTCGGATAATTCGGCGAATGTCTTCATGGAGCGTTTGGGTAGATTGCTTCTTTTCAATTGCTTTTTCCAAGGCTTCCTGCAAAGTGGTCAGGATCTCACCTTTTTGTACCAAGTGCATGGTTGCTAGTGCCAGTTCCTGGTTTTTGTGCACGACTTCAGATTCCAGTTTTTCAGCGCGTAATCGGTTGATTTCCTCCGTATTCTCTGCTACGATACGTTGTTGTTCTGCGCTTTCTTGCTGAAAAGTGGAAGCAAGCTCATTTTTCTCCAATTCAAATTTGACGCGTTGTCTTCGAAAAAAACCAGTCAAGCCAAGCAGAAACAGCAAGGAATAAATGCTTTTAGCTGCAAAGCTGGTGTACCAGGGCGGGTTGATTTGGAAGAAAAACTGTGCGGGAGAGCTTTCTACCCCATACTCATTGCGGGCTTTGACGGAAAAAACATACGCACCTGCAGGTAAATTTAAGAAATCCCGTTCCGTTTTTTCAGTCCAGGGTGACCATTCGTTACTCAATCCTTTTAGCTGGTAGCTGTAGTTGATGAGACGGGTTGCGCCATACACATTGGCGGAAAATGCGATAGAGAGACTGTTGTGGTTATAAGCTAATTTTATTTTTTCTGTGGATGGGGCAAAACCTCCAAACAACAAGCTATCTGCCGCCGAGGGGAGTTTTACAGTAGAAATCATCACCTGCAACGTAGTGTCTGCACGATGCAGGCGCTCTAAATCGAGGTGCAAAAAGCCCTTTTCTGCCCCTAGAAAGATGTTGCGTTCGTCTGCGGGGAAAATATGCTCGAAGCCTCCAACCAATTGTGCACTGAGCAAGGGAAAGGTTTGTCGACGAATTTTTTTCTCCAAACCAGCATCTTCCACCCATAAAATGCCAACCTCGCTGCCCCTGCAAAACCAAATATTACCTTGAATATCTTGCCGCAGGTAACGGATACGCCCGGTTCCGGCAATCCGCTGATCTAGCGTTGAAGCAGGCTCAAAATGCTGTGTTGCTGTATCAAATCGAAAAACACCTTGATCCGATGCAACTAATATTTTGCCGCCAATCTCAAATACATAGTTGTTCAAATCAGAAGGAAGCCCGTCTTTTTTGCCCAAAAGTTGTACCTCCAAGTCCCGAAAATTGTCGCGCACCCGCACCCGAAACACGCCTCGATAGGGATGTGAAATCCACAGGGAACCATCGGGATCTCGTACCATAACCCTGCAAGATTCATTTAGCCCAGCCAATCTACGTTTAAAACGCCAGGGAGCGACCTTGTCGGAACGGGTGAATAATGCGAGCCCATCGTATAATCCCGCCACCATTGCAGTGTCGTTGAGCAATACAAACTTCCATACACCTTGCATATCGGAAATTCGATACACAGACTCGTTTTGTACTCGAAAAGTACCCTCATGATGGCTCAACAGCAGTTCCCCGCCGACTTCACTTAACCCCCAGGTTTGGCCTGTAGTGCCTGGCACCAGGCTGAAATCTTTGGGGCCAAACGGGTCAGAATATTCCCCAAAAGCATGGACAAACAAGCCGTTGGACGTACCGAGCCAGAGGCGTTTTTCAAAAATTCTGGCAGCGTAGCCTGTGCCCTCCAGGGCTGCATCTGGCAAAATTCGATAGAAAGGCGAACTGATTTCTATCTGTGCAATGCCATTGTCCAAGCCTAGCCACAGATTTCGGGATTTATCTGCAAATACCGAGAGCACATTGGTGTTTTGCAAACCCTCGTTTTTTTGTAGCCACTGAATCGGGCGATGATCGCTACCCAGCACCACTAAACCACCCAGAGAAGTGCCAAGCGCAAGTTGTTTGTTGGGCAAAAGTGCAGCGCAGTAAATCCGCTTTGCTTTTAAAAAGGCATCCACGGGTGTAATCCATGTTGTGAGGCGATCATTCACCAAGCAGAATATGCCATTTTTGAGGGTAGTCACCAATACCGTATCACCCCCGATGGGTAGCAATGCAGTAATGGGGCTTTCTGGTTTCAGGCCAGCCGGGAGTAGGGTAAACTGTTGCCCATCAAAAGCCATGAGCCCATTGTTGGCATCGTGGAGCAACATGCGGCCCGCAGCTTTGCCGAGAAAGCTCATTTTTTCACCACTGGAAAAGGCCCGAATTTGATTGTTTTTCAATTGAAAAAGCCGCTCATCACTGCGAAAACAAACACTGCCATCGTCGGCAACTACAATGTCCCATACGTCCGCAAATTGCTGATTTTCAACTGGAATTCGGTCGTTTAAAACTTGGTATGACAGCCGACCTTGTGCGTCCGGGCTAAAAACCCCGATTTCGCCCTGACCACCCACGTAGATTTTTCCATCCGCTGCAATGGCTACGGAGCGCACACAAGTGCCATTCGCAATCGGATACCGCTTCCAATGTGCACCATCAAAAACGAGCAATCCCTCATTATTGGCGAACAGCATTCGGCCCTGCGCATCCTGTGCTACATCCCAATTCTGTGTTCCGGCCTGGTAGGCAGATTTGGAAAAGTTCGTAACCGGGGCTAGACCGAGGTTTCCTATTTGTGCTAGGAGCAGGCTTGGAAAGAGGGTGAATAGGAGGGCAAGTATTTTCAAAACACGAAGTAGTCCAAATTGAAAAAGGTTAAAACAAGTATTACGTGGAGATTAACAAGGTAGGAATATTTTAGTTGTCGTAGTAATGTCGTAGTCCTTGTGTAATGGTGTCGTACAGCGAAAATATACCATCTGATGGGTCTATTCCTATTTTTGACGCAGAAAAACTAAGACTTTTCAAAATAAAATTTCATTTCTACAAACGCAACTTTCGCATGACTAGATTATTCACACTATTATTCGCCCTGCTTTACGTGGGTCTCCAACACACCCGGGCTCAAACAATTCTTGACTTCGAAACACCGGCTACCTCTACAAGCTTCCAATACTTTGGCAGCTCGATTGACGGGCAGTTGACCCAAACCCTTCCCAACCCTAATCCAACCGGGTTGAATACCAGCGCTACCGTCTTGGAATTCAAAAAGCCAGCAAGCGCACAAGTGTGGGGTGGAGGTTTCTCTAACCCCAACCCAAGTTCACCAGTTAACTTGCTCAGTAGTTCAACGGTTACGATTAAAGTTCACTTCGATCATATTGGAAACCTAACGCTGAAACTTGAAAATTCAGCTGATGGCGGGGCTAACTGGGCGCAAACAGTCGTCAATACCAAGGTAGGCGAGTGGGAAACCCTCACCTTCAATACCGCACTTCCAAGTATCGAAGGGCCGAATATGCCGGCAGCTGGCCATATTTACAACACGATCACCTTGTTCACTGATTTTGGGGTCAGCCCAACCACCGACCAAGTGACCTACCTGGATGACATTCAGGTAGAGGTTGCGATCACTTGCACCCCTGTTCTCGATTTTGAAGCCCCTGCTACCAGCACGACCTTCCAATATTTTGGAAGTACCATTGATGGTACCTTGACCAGTACTATCCCTAATCCAAATGCGACTGGACTGAACACCAGCGCAACGGTTTTGGAGTTCAACAAACCGGCTAATTCTCAAACTTGGGCAGGTGCCTTCGCCAACCCAGACGCTTCTACGCCGGTAAACCTTTTGTCGGGCGGATTAATCAAGGTAAAATTCCATACAGATCACCCTGGCAATTTGGCTTTTAAACTTGAGGGATCTCCAGATGGAGGACCAAACTGGGTTGTTCAAGTTGAAAATAGCGTGGTAAATGAATGGGTAGAACTCACTTTTGATCCATCGCTTCCTTCTATTGAAGGCCCGAATTTGCCTGCGACTGGACATGTATACAACAAAGTTGTGCTATTTGCAGACTTCGGTCAGAACTTTACGGTAGATCAAAAATATTACATGGATGATATTGAAGTTTGCGCTTCTGGAAGTGTTCCAACTGCCGTGGTAAACTTCAAACTTGATATGAATCAGTTTGGCGGAACATTTGCGAAGGCATACGTAAGCGGCTCGTTCAATAATTTCTCTGGTGATGCCAACGAATTACTTGATGCTGATGGCGATAAAGTTTATGAACTGAATCTGACGCTTCCAGTAGGCTTGTATGAGTACAAATACACCCTGGATAACTGGGCGCAGCAGGAGCAGTTTTCTCCTACGTCTGCTTGCACCCAAACTACGGTGGACGGGGCGAACGTATTCACAAACAGGAAATTGATTGTTTCAGGCAATACTACGGTTGGCCCGGTTTGTTTCAACTCCTGCTACGGCTGCGGTGATGCCGTAAGAATTACGGTTAACATTGGAATGAATGGTGTTACTCCTGATCCAGGGGGCGTTTACTTGGCTGGCGGCTTAGATTTTGGCCCTCCAGGCGGGCGTTTCAAGCTGGACGACACAGACGGCGACGGTGTGTTTAGCATCGCGATTGAGCGTCAGCGGGGTTATGCTACGTTTTATGATTTTGCCAATGGCGCTTGCCCGGATTATTCTTGTAAAGAAAACCTGGCTGGTCAGCCCTGTGCTGTTCCAACCAATTTCAATGACCGTTTTCTCCCTTCGGTGCAACAAGACACGGTAATCAATACCTGCTATGCTACTTGTGCGACAAATACTAATTGCACCATCGGCACCAATGCTCCTGTGCTTTCTAATGATTGGATTAGCTTGCAGCCAACACTTGCTTCGGATGCCGTACAACTTGGATTTGCTACAACGGTAATTGGCGAACTCAATATCCATGTATTTGATGCAGCAGGCAAGATTGTTTGGTCTGAAATTGCCAAAGGTGTGGTGGATCAGTACACGATCAACGTTGCCAACCTGAGCAATGGGTTTTACTTCGTTTTGGTGCAAACGGCTGATAAAGCTGCGAGCGGACGATTTGTAAAGCAAGACTAATATTTTAACAAAATGCAACAATCATGAAATCTTTTCTACCCATTATTTTTCTGCTTTTTGCCTTTATATCTGCTGCTCAGATCCCAATAACCGGGTTGATCACGGATGCAGCGAATGGGGATCCTATCATCGGCGCAACGGTCGCCGTAAAAGGTGCAGCGCGTGGCAGTATCTCCGACATCGACGGGCGTTTTCGGCTTGATGTGCCTAGTGAAGACGCTACCCTTGTTTTTTCCTATACTGGTTATTTGTCGCAGGAATCTTCAGTCGGAAAACTGCGCGAGTTCAAGATTGGCCTTCAGGAAAACAGCTCCGTGCTGGATGAGATCGTTGTGGTGGGCTATGGCTCCCAAAAACGAAGCAGCATTAGCGGAGCAGTGTCCTCCATTAGTGCAGAAGAAATCTCTGCACTACCTATATTGCGCACCGAACAAGCCTTGCAGGGTCGTGTGGCCGGGGTTTCTGTGGCCCAAAACAGCGGCTCACCCGGAAGTGCCCTCACCGTTCGGGTGCGTGGCATTGGCTCTATCGGAAGTTCCGAGCCCCTGTACATTGTAGATGGTATTCCAGTAGGCGGCCTAGATTTCCTAAACCCGAACGATATCCAGTCCATCAATATCCTGAAAGACGGGGCCTCAGCAGCCATCTATGGTGCACGGGGCGGCAACGGGGTAGTACTGATTACAACCAAATCTGGTACAAAAAACCAAGTAGGCAAGATTAGCTACGATGCCTATTACGGAACTCAAAGCCCCTGGAAAACAGCCAACCTGCTTTCGGCTCGTGAGTATGCGATTATTTCCAATGAAGCGCATGTCGCTGCTGGCGTTTCGCCACTCCCCGAGTTTGCCAATCCCCAGGCTTTGGGTGAGGGCACCGACTGGCTCGATGCCATTTTCAACGATGCGCCCATGAGCAGCCACCAACTCAGCTTCAATGGCGGCACTGAAAAAAGCACCTATGGCATTTCAGGAAATGTTTTTGACCAAAAAGGCATTGTTGGCGGCGATAAAGCGGCTTTTCGCCGATACACTGTTCGGGCCAATGGATCCAACGAAGTAAAAGATTGGTTGACGGTTGGAACGAATATTAGTTTCACCTCGCTGACCCGCAATGGTCTATCAGAAAACAACGAATTCGTAACCCCGCTGGTTCGGGCCTTGAACATGGATCCCGTCACGCCTGTGCGAAAATCTAACGGTACTTTTGCCTATTCGCGCTATTCGGACACCGATATTACCAACCCGGTGAATGCCATTGAGCAGACCTACGATAGCTGGCACTCTGACCGGGTGGTGGGACTTGCGTATGGCGAATTGAAATTGATGAAAGGCTTGACCTTCCGCTCCTCCTACAGCGTGGATGCAACGTTTGCAAAACAGGATATTTTCTTTCCAAAATTTGATTTGAGCAACGATCCTGTACTGGCCGACGCACCTGCTGGCGAGAAAAGAGCGGTCAACTCCGTGGTCATCAACAACAACACCTGGAAAAACTGGCAATGGGAAAATGTATTGACCTGGCGTAAAACCATCGCTGAACGTCATGAAATTGCGCTAACTGCCGGCACATCAACCATCGAAAATCGCCACGAATATAACGGCGGCGCAAACACCAACCTGCCTTCCAACAATCCCAAGGATGCCTATATTTCGAACACCATCGACCCTATCGCGTCGCAAAGTGCTTATGGTGGCGCAGATGAATCGGCCTGGCGATCGTTTTTTGGAAGAGCCAACTATGATTTAGACAACAAGTATTTGTTCAGCGCAGTCTTCCGCGCGGACGGTTCTTCAAAATTTGGCGCAAACAATCGTTACGGATATTTCCCCTCCGTTTCGGCGGGCTGGGTGTTGAGTCGCGAAGATTTTTGGAAGTCAAATCTGCTCAGTTTCTTAAAGTTTCGTGCCTCTTGGGGGCGGAATGGCAATGACCAAATCGGGAATTATGGTTATACAACCATCGTATATTCTGGTCAAAACTACACTTTCGGCCCAACCCAGGTCATCACCAATGGAAGTGTTGCGCTCACTTCAGCCAATCCGGATTTGAAGTGGGAAACCATCGAACAAACGGATTTCGGGGTGGATGCAGAATTCTGGGATGGTCGAGTATCCTTTACCGGAGATTACTACATAAAAAACACCCTGGATATGCTTTACGCAGCGCCCATTCCGCTAACTCCAGGGACAGCAGCACCAGTAACCAACGTAGCCAGCGTAAAAAATAATGGGCTTGAACTTTCTTTAAATTACCGCAATCGTGATCGTGCTTTCAAATACAGCATTGGTGGCAACATCGCTTTTGTGAGAAATGAAGTCACAAGCCTCGGCACGGGTAATGAACCTGTTTTTGCAGGGCGTGTGCAGTCCGGTAATGCCGACGTGACAAAAACAGAGGTAGGCCGGCCGATCGGTTCCTTTTTCGGGTATGTAACAGATGGTATTTTCCAGAATCAGCAAGAGGTTGAAAGTGCTGCTTTCCAAAATGAAAACACGGCACCTGGCGACATCCGTTTCAAAGACCTCAATGGAGATGGAGCGATCACGATTGAGGATCAGAGCTACATCGGAAATCCGTCGCCAGCCATTGCGTATGGGCTTAACGTGGATTTTGAATTCAAAGGCTTCGACCTCGCTATTTTTCTGCAAGGCACTCAAGGCAATGATATTTACAATGCCACGGTGCGCTACGATTTCAACTACGTAAATCGCCCGGCTTCGGTACTGAATCGATGGACAGGGGCGGGCACTTCAAATGTTGAACCACGGGTGAATCTGCTTGATCCAAACCAAAACGCCCGTGTCAGCGACCGTTTTGTGGAAGACGGCTCTTATCTGCGTCTGAAAAATGTGCAGTTGGGCTATGCACTTCCACCATCGCTGTTGAAAAAGATAAAATTTGAGAAATTCAGACTGTATGTTTCGGCTCAAAATCTGTTCACCTTCACGAAATATTCTGGTATGGATCCTGAAATCGGGGCATACGGTGGGGCATTAAATGCTGGAGTGGACAGAGGCTTTTACCCACAGGCGCGAGTGCTTTTGGGCGGCGTAAACGTGACGTTTTAATGTACCCCGGAACTCTGTTCCGGGGTGTTTAACGTTTACTAAACACCCCGGAACAGAGTTCCGGGGTACATCAACGTTTACTGAAAATCCCGAAACTCCGTTCCGGGGATATTTAACTTTTACTAAACACCCCGGAACGGAGTTCCGGGGTACATCAACGACATGAAACAACATAAATTATTCATATTTATCGTCCTGGCGGCCCTATTCCCCAGCGCTTGCCAAAAGGACTTTCTCGACCGCAAACCACTTGTAGGCGCATCGGAAGAGAACTTTTACCGCACCCCAGCAGATGCTATCGCTGCAATTAACGCAGCCTATGCGCCGCTTCAATTCGAAATTTCCCCTGCTGGCCACTTTCGTTGGTTTTGGGGGGATGTAATGTCTGATGATGCTACAAAAGGTGGCTCAGGCGACAATGATGCCAATGAAATACTGCAACTTGAAACCTTCCGTGGACCAACCAATACAGATAATCTGGAGAGCGAGTGGTCCGCTGATTTTGAAGGCATTTACCGCGCCAATGTCGTGCTGGAGCGTGTGCCAGGCATCGAAATGAATGCTACTTTGAAAGCACGTATTTTGGGCGAAGCGCACTTTATCCGGGCCTGGTTTTTCTACAACCTGGTTACTGTATTTGGAGGGGTGCCTTTGGCCGACCATGTGCTAGCACCTAGCGAATACAATTTGCCACGTGCTGATGCTTCTCAAATTTGGGCCCTCATTGAAACGGATCTTCAAGCTGCAGCATCCAGCCTTCCATTGCGTAGTGGATATGCGCAGGAAGACCTTGGCCGAATTACGAAAGGCACTGCGCAGTCTCTTTTAGCCAAATGTTACCTCTGGCAAAAACGTTGGGCCGAAGCCGAAGCAGTGGCCAACGAGGTTATTCAATCTAATGAATATCAGTTGGTTACCGATTATGCTTCTATTTTTACGCAGGCAGGGGAAAACAATGCAGAGTCTGTTTTTGAAATCCAGTATATGAATGCTTCGGGCGGGAACTGGGGTAAAAACAACGCCAACGAAGGCACATTCACGCCAGTATTTCAGCGCGCACGGGGCCAGTTTGAAGGCTTTGGGTTCAATATTCCGACAGAAGATTTTGTACAGGAATATTTCAAAGAAGGTTTTGAAGACCCACGCTTGAAAAGCACGGTATTCCGTGTGGGTGATGCCATGGGCGACCGGGGCATTTTTACTAAAGAAGCAACCGGAGGAATCGCCTCAGATTACTACGCAAAAAAATACTTCGCGTATAAAAACGAAGATGCTCCATTTGGTGACCCAAACCCGAATGGCGGCACAAACGATCGCGTGATTCGTTTTTCAGATGTACTGCTGATGCACGCGGAAGCCGCTGCTCAGAACGGCAACGAAGGGGACGCCCGCACTTCTCTGAATCGGGTGCGGGCTCGGGCTCGAGGCAATGCAGTGGGTATCTTGCCCGACATCAGCGCATCTGGTCAACCGCTGATTGATGCCATCTATCGTGAGCGTCGGATTGAATTGGGGCTTGAAGGCCACCGATTCTTTGATCTGGTTCGCACAGGTCGCGCACAAGCAGTGCTGGGCCCATTAGGGTATGTGGAAGGAACGCACAACTTGTTCCCTGTGCCACAATCGCAGGTGCAGGCTACTAATGGCGCGATCAGGCAGAATCCGGGGTATAATTAAGCTGAAACTAAACACACTCAAATTTGACGCATCCCGGAACGGAATTTCGGGTAAAAACGCATGAAAAATATACTTCCATTGCTCACTTTTTTGCTTGCGCTTGCCGCTTGCACCCCTTTTGAGGAAAACGATGTTGATTTGCCTCCACAGCCGGCAGCACCTACGTTTTCTGTCGAATATTTGAATGGCGACTCCAACAAAGTGGTCGTCACTAATTTGTCCACCGGCTTTTTTGACCACACTTTTGATTTTCCAGGGGGCATCCCGGCAAAGTCGAAACGGACTGTTGATACCGTGTTTTATACCACAGCAGGCGATTATGTGATAACGCTTTTTGCTGCAGGAGAAGGTGGCGGCGGGGTTTCTAAAAGCAGCAAAACGGTAAGTATCACGAAAGATGCAACGGCGCTTTGCGACCCTCAAGTAAGCTTATTGACTGGGGATTGTGATGCTCCAGGCAAATGCTGGACCTTTACGCATGCGGCTGAAGCAGTTCGCGTAGGGCCTGTACCTGGTTCAGAGGAGTGGTTCAAATCACCCGTAAATGGCCTGCAAGATGCGCAATACGACGACCAATTTTGCTTCTACTTCGCTGGTGCAAAATTTGAATACAAGAACAATGGATTCTCCGTTGACCCTTGGAATCAGTATGCTGCGGTGCCGTATACGCCTCCAGCAAACCTGACCTGGCTTCTTTTAAAAGGCACAGGTGATGGAGGTAAGGATCAGATTGTTTTGCCGGCTGGAACCTTTATTGGAACCTGGGATTCTGGACCCGTGTATGATATTGCTGGTTTGACCGAAACGGAACTAGTCTTGCGCTCACGCATTCGGAAACAAGATGGTACACCTGCTGATGGATGGTTTGAATTCACACTAGTGAAAATTTGATCTCGGATCTTATGGGGTATCTATTCAAATCGATTTTTTTGCTCTCCATTTTTGGACTTCAGCAAAAATGTGCGCTGCCGAAAAAAGCTTTGCCTGTTTCAGGTATGAACCTGGTATGGAGCGATGAATTTAATGTGTCAGGTTTGCCGGATAGCACAAAGTGGGACTATGATTACGGTACCGGATGCCCGGCAATTTGTGGCTGGGGCAACAATGAAATGGAGTTTTATACGGCTCGCCGCCCGGAAAATGCCCGGGTAGAAAATGGCCACCTGCTCATCGAAGCTCGTCGCGAAAAATGGAAGGACAACAAGGAATATACTTCTGCCCGTTTGGTGTCTAAGCATAAAGGCGATTGGACTTATGGTCGCATCGAAGCAAGGCTTAAATGCCCGAGCGGGCGAGGTACTTGGTCAGCATTTTGGATGTTGCCTACGGATTGGAAGTATGGCGGTTGGCCGCACAGCGGAGAAATTGACATTATGGAACACGTTGGGTTTAAATCGGATACCGTATATGCTACGGCACATTCAGAAGCGTTCACGAATAGTAAAGGCACCGAAAACACCCAAAGTTTTTACCTGCCAGATGCCGAATCTGCCTTTCATGTGTATGCCGTTGAATGGCGGGCCGATCGGCTGGATTTTTTTGTAGATGATGTTCGGTATAACACAGTGCTTAATCTGCATAAAACAAGTAGTGAGTGGCCTTTTGATCAGCGTTTTCACCTCATCTTTAACCTGGCCGTTGGGGGCAACTGGGGCGGAATGAAAGGTGTGGACGAGCAGATTTGGCCGCGACGTTTGGAGGTGGATTATGTTAGAGTGTATACACTTTAATTAGATCTTCAGGAGTAAATTATTTTAACAAAAATCACCAATCGCATGTCTTTCTTAAAAAATACTGCAATTATTCTTTTTGCCAGCATTTGTATCTTTTCGGCCTGTAAAAAAGACCCAGATCCGGTACCACCGAGTATTCCAAGCCTGTCAATTGCTGACGTTTCGCAAGCAGAAGGCAATGCAAATGGAAGCCTTTCTGTAAAAGTTACCCTCTCCGCGGCATCCAACAACAACGTTATTGTCAACTATGCAACGATCGACAGCACAGCAAAGTCAGGTTCTGACTATGTTGGGAAACAGGATGGTGATCTTGTTTTTTTGGCGGGAGAAACAGAAAAAAACATCGTAATTTCGTTGAAGGGGGATGCGGTGTTAGAGTCAGATGAAAAGTTTATCGTCCTGCTCCTCAACCCCGTAAATGCAACACTTGCCCGCGAACGTGCCACCGTAACACTTAGCAACGATGATGCAGACAACCCTTTCCATATCCCGGCTACTGGCTATTCAACACCAGAAACTTACGCGGGCAAAACCTTGGTCTGGCGCGACGAATTCAACGGCACAGCGCTAGACTTGAATGCCTGGACGTTTGAAACAGGCGCTGGGGGCTGGGGCAACAACGAACTTCAGCACTACCGACCTGAAAACACACTTTTCTCCGCTGGAAAACTCATTATTGAGGCCAGAAAAGAAAACTTTGGTGGTTCGGCTTATACGTCTTCACGCCTGATCACGAAGGGCAAAAAAGAATTCAAATTTGGGCGCATTGATATTCGTGCAGCCTTGCCTGAAGGTCAGGGTATTTGGCCAGCCCTTTGGATGCTTGGCGGAAATATTAGCACAGTCAACTGGCCTGCCTGCGGCGAGATTGATATTATGGAATTAATTGGAAGTCAACCCAATAGAGTACATGGTACCATACATTACGGGGCCAACAACAGCCAACACCAATATATCGGAAGCTCAACGGCACTGGCTGGGTCGGCCAAATTCATCGATGAATTCCATGTTTTTTCCATCGTTTGGGAGCAAGACAAAATCACTTGGTTGCTGGATGATGTGCAGTTTTACCAAATCACATCTGCTACTGTTGCACCCGCTGCTTATCCATTCAACAATGATTTCTTCTTTATCTTTAATGTAGCGGTCGGTGGTCAATGGCCAGGTGACCCGGATGGCAGCACTAATTTCCCGCAACGTATGATTGTGGACTATGTGCGGGTATTCCAATAGAATTTTAGATCATTTTAGGGATTTTAACATGAGTCATTCCATATTTTGGAGTGACTCATGTCATTTTGAGCCATGATTGGTCTCAATAGTTCCATGATCTCAGTCCAATGGAAAAAAGCTCAACTTTGCACCGCCCTAAAGTACACCTAAGCCAATACAACATCAAAATGAACTACGTTTCTGCGGAGCAAGCGCTTCAAATCATACAGTCTGGCCAGCGTGTTTTTGTGCACGGCAGTGCTTCTACGCCGGTTTACATGCTCCAACAATTGGCGAAGCAAGCCCCCCGGCTGCGCAATGTAGAGCTGGTATCTATCAGCCTTTATGGCGATGTAACAGTAGATAAGCCGCTATATCACCCCAATTTTCGCTTCAATTCACTGTTTGTTTCAGGCAGTATCCGGCAGGCGGTGAACGAGGGCCGTGCAGATTATGTCCCTGTATTTTTGAGTGAAATACCGGAATTGTTCAAACGAGGCATCCTCCCACTTGATGCAGCCATCGTGCAAGTTTCTGAACCAGATAAGCACGGCTATTGCTCTCTGGGAACCTCAGTAGACATTGCCCGCTCGGCGGTGAATGCCGCGAAGCATGTTATAGCTCAAGTAAACCCAAAAGTGCCGCGCACGCATGGTGACGGCATGATGCATATCAGTAGTTTTCATGCGATGATTTGGCATGATGAACCGCTTCAGGAAGTGCGCTTTGGGGATGCGGTTGGCCCTGAAGAATTGCAAATCGGCCAACGAATTGCAGCATTGATTGAGGATCGAAGCACGCTACAAATGGGCATCGGGTCTATTCCAGACGCCGTGTTGCGCAGTTTGCAACAACACAAAGATTTGGGTGTGCATACCGAGATGTTCTCCGATGGTTTGGTGGATTTGCTGGAAAAAGGCGTCGTCACCAATCGGTACAAGAAAATTCACCCAGGCAAAACCGTGACAGCTTTTGCGCTGGGTACTCGCCGACTTTACGATTTTGTAGACGATAACCCGGCTGTGGCTTTTCTGGACGTGGACTATGTGAATGAGGCCTCGGTCATTCGGCGAAATAAAAGAGTAGTTGCGATCAACAGCGCTATTGAAATTGACATTACGGGTCAGGTTTGCGCCGATTCTATTGGCACTTACCACTATTCAGGCGTAGGTGGGCAGATGGATTTTATGCGTGGAGCTGCATTGTCTGAAGGCGGCAAACCCATCGTTGCACTTACTTCACGCACGGCCAAGGGAATCCCTCGAATTGTTCCGATGCTCAAACCAGGCGCAGGCGTGGTTACCACCCGTGCTCACGTCCATTATGTGGTGACAGAGTATGGCGCGGTGTTTTTATTTGGGAAAAACCTCAGAGAGCGCGCCGAGGCATTGATTTCCATTGCCCACCCAGAGGACCGGGAAGCACTGGAGCGGGCGGCAGCGGAGCGGTTTAGGGAGCTGCTGATTGAAGATTAAACAAGTTTAGGAACTGCCTTTCTTGAACGTTTGCCAGCGTGGATTTCCTGCCATTCCCGAATTGCTTTCCAAACCTCAAACCACGCCACAGAAACAAACCCAGCCAACACGCAGTAGCCCAAATCTATGGCTGAGATCCTGCCCATTTTAAACAATTCGCTCAAAAACGGGATGTACAAAATCGCCAACAACATTAAAGTCGAGACGGCTAAGATGAAGGGCAGCATGGTGTTTTTATAAAAAAGCGTGCGATGAAGTGCATAGTCGAAAGAACGATTGGCGAGGGTCAAAAACAGATTGGCAGAAACCAGGGTAGCGAACACCATAGCCCTGACGCCCTCCTCGGGTTTACCTTGCCCAATGGCAAAATGATACATGAAAATCACGCCAGCTGTGATCATTGTCCCTTGTAACAGACTGAAGCCCAATTCGCGCCACGAAAAAAGGGAAGTATTGGCAGACCGAGGTGGTTTGCGCATCAGGTTTTGTTCAGCGGGCTCATTTTCAAAGGCAATAGCCGCAGTGGGATCCATCACGAGTTCCAGAAAAATAACGTGCAGCGGCAATAAGATGTGGGTGTATTGCCAACCAAACAACAGCGGCAAAAGTATCGTAAGTACAATCGGCAGGTGAATAGAGATGATGTAGCGGATGGCTTTGCGCAGGTTGTCGTAGATGCGTCGGCCCATCCGAATGGCGGTAACCATGGCGCCGAGGTTGTCGTTCAACAAAACCAAAGAAGCCGCACTTTTTGCGATTTCAGTACCTTTTTTGCCCATGGCCACTCCAATTTGAGCGGCTTTTAGCGCTGGGCCATCGTTCACGCCATCGCCAGACATGGCAACGGTTTCTCCGTTGGCTTTGAGGGTGTTCACGATGCGGAGTTTAGCATCGGGAAACATTCGTGCAAAAACATTGACTTTCTGGACGGTGCTTTGAAGCTCCTTATCGCTGAGCTTCATGATTTCTTCCCCAGTCAGGACGGATTCCCAGCCTTTTAAACCGATGCTTTGTGCGATATTTTTAGCGGTTGCTGCATGATCTCCGGTAATCATCATCACCCGAATGCCTGCTTTATATAATTTTTTAAAAACAGCCGCCACGTTCTTTTTTGGGGGGTCGAAAAAGGCCACTAAGCCCTCAAATTTCCAAGGAAGATCATCTTGTTCTACTGGATAATTATTAACGTCCAAGGTAGCGCTTGCCACGCCTAATACTCGGTAACCTTGACCAGCCATCTCTTCAGTTTTGGCCAAAATCTGCTCCCGGAGCGCCCCTTTTATCTTCGAGACATCCATCAACCGTTCTACAGCACCTTTGCAGGCTATGATTCTTGGGGTGCCTTGTTTCTCCCAAATGTGTGTCATCATAGGCGGGCGGCCAGAAAGCGGATATTCTTTCACCAATTCATACCCTTTCCGAAGGTCGGTTGTGGCCGCAATTGCTACAAGATGACCCGCTAAAATGGCTTTTTCCATGGCGTCGAAGGGCTCAGGCTCACTGGCCCACAGGGCGTATTCGAGGGTTCGACCCAAGCCCGAAAAGTCAGTTATTTCGGCGACGGACATTTGATTCTGGGTGATGGTACCGGTTTTATCCAGGCAAATAACCGTTGCAGACCCCAGGCTTTCCACGGTTTTGGGCTGCTTGGCCAGAATCCCAAATTTGATCATCCGAAAGGCGCCGAGGCCCATGAAAGCACTAAATGCCACTGGAATTTCTTGAGGTAAGATAGACATCGCGAGGGTGAGAGAAAAGAGCAGGGCCTTCCAGATGTCTTTTTCTATCCAAAAATTTAAAACAAAAACCAAGAGGAAGGCTAGACCTCCAACAATAGCCATGTTTCGGACAAATCGTTTGATTTGGATTTGTAAGGGGGTTTGTTCCGAATCAATCGACTCGATCGATTTGCCCAATTTGCCAAATTCAGACTTTGCGCCGGTAGCAGTAACTTTAAAAACGCCTTTTCCGGAAGCTACTGTGGTGCCTTGCAGGAGACGGTTGACGGTTGACGGTTGATGGTTGACGGTTGACGGTGCATTTTCTACCGATTTTTCTACGGATAAACTTTCCCCGGTGAGTACCGATTCGTCTATGGAGAGATCATGTTGCTCGAGGAGTATGCCGTCCGCAGGAATGCGCTTACCTTCTTCAATACTAACTATATCATCTGGCACAAGGTCTTCGGAGGGCAATTCTACCCATTCATCATTGCGCAATACGCGAACTTGGGCACGGGTAAACTGGCGCAGGGCTTCCAGGGCACGTTCGCTTTTATTGCCTTGATACAACTCAATACCGGTCACAAACAAAATGGATACCACCATCATGATTGCTTCGGTGAAATCGCCGAGCAAAAAATAGAGCACACAGGCCACTGCGAGCAACAGGAACATCGGTTCCGTCACGATATTGCGTATGCTGTCGAGGATCGGGTAGCGTCGGGTGGCTTCGAGTTTGTTTTCGCCGAAAATTTGCCGCTGCTGTGCCGCTTGATTAGTAGTCAGGCCTATGAAGGAAGGCGTTTGGTCGGTGGTTTGGTGCTGCATAAGTTATTCTTGCTAAACTTCGTAAGTTCAGTTCAGCTTTGTATTTGTGTACCTAGCCTAGGGTATGACTTGAGGTGACCTGAATCAGCTTTGATCACGGCTTGTGATCCTTGAGTGCGTGTAAGTACAACGCCTCCACTTCCAGCCTGGCCCAAGGCGTTTTGCGTAAAAATTTCAGACTGGAGGTGACACTAGGCTCGTTTTTGAAGCAATTGATATCAATATGCCTGGCCAAGCCCTCCCAGCCATATCGGTCCAATAAGTACTCTAATATCTTTTGCAGGGTAATGCCGTGCAAGGGGTTGTTGGGTTGTTGATCCATGGTGTAAGGTAGAAACGATCCTGATTTTTCTGCGAATAGTGGGGCTATTTAAAGAAAAATAGCGGCCGTATGATGGAACAAAGGGTGGCATCAAATGACTAAGTTATTGGTGCCGCGTTCTTAAGCCCGGTACAAAAAGTCAAATTCTTCCTGATCCAATCAAAATCACCCCCCACCCTGACGCTCATCATCTGTCCTCTTTTCCTGACAGGCCCATCTTGCAGCCGATTTCAAATATAAGCGAAATCGATCTCTGTGCAATGAAAATCATGTTATTTCTAATTCTGGTCAGTCTCCTGCTTGCAGCGGGCTTTCTGATTGCATACCTGAGGGCTGCTCGCGATGGACAGTTCGATGATGATTACACGCCTGCTATTCGGATGCTTTTCGATGGGGCAGTCCCTGAACCTTCTATACCAGGGATTGAAGAAAAAGTAAAACAACAAGACGAAGAACTAAAGCCTTCTTTATGAGCAACATACAACAATTTCAGTACGACAACAAAATTGTGCGGGCCTTCGGGATGGCCTCCTTTATTTTTGGAATTGTAGGGATGCTGGTAGGTATTATCCTAGCCCTGCAAATCGTGTTCCCCTCCCTAAACCTCGGGCCGTGGCTGACTTTTGGTCGCCTGCGCCCCTTGCATACCAATGCCGTTATTTTCGCCTTTGTAGGCAACGGCCTGTTTATGGGCATTTACTACTCCCTTCAGCGCTTGTTAAAAGCGCGAATGTGGAGTACTACGCTTTCCTGGATTCACTTTTGGGGCTGGCAAGTGGTCATTTTACTGGCTGCCATTACCCTTCCTTTGGGCTTAACAACCAGTGGGGAGTATTCCGAGTTGATTTGGCCGCTTGACATCTTGATTACCATAGTTTGGGTAATTTTTGGGGTCAATATGTTCGGAACTATTCTGACTCGCCGGGAAAGTCACTTGTACGTAGCTATTTGGTTCTATATCGCCACTTGGGTTACGGTAGCGGTGCTACACATCGTTCGGAGTTTGGAAGTGCCTGTTTCTTGGACAGAGAGTTACCCCATCTTTTCGGGGGTACAAGAAGCTTTGGTGCAATGGTGGTATGGACACAATGCCGTGGCATTCTTCCTTACCACGCCTTACCTCGGTATGATGTACTACTTCATGCCGAAAGCTGCCAACCGCCCGGTTTATTCCTACAAACTTTCGGTCATTCACTTTTGGGCCCTGATTTTCATCTATATTTGGGCTGGTCCGCACCACTTGCTCTATTCCACTTTGCCGGATTGGGTTCAGTCGCTCGGAACCGTGTTTAGCATCATGCTTATAGCGCCTTCCTGGGGAGGTATGCTCAATGGCTTGCTGACCCTGCGCGGTGCTTGGGATCGTGTGGCCAATGACCCGGTACTCAAATTCATGGTCGTTGCGGTGATTGCGTACGGCATGGCTACTTTTGAAGGGCCGATGCTCTCTATTAAATCAGTGAACGCCATTAGTCACTTTACCGACTGGACGATTGCGCACGTGCACGTTGGTGCCCTGGGTTGGAATGGCTTCCTCACCTTTGGTGTGCTGTATTGGATATGGCCACGTATGTACCGCACGGAACTGTATTCCAAGCAGTTAGCTAATGTTCACTTCTGGATTGGCACCCTAGGTATCATTTTCTACGCGGTGCCTTTGTATTGGGCTGGCTGGACGCAGGCACTCATGTGGAAAGAATTTACGCCAGAAGGCACACTTGCCTGGGGTAACTTTTTGGACACGGTTAAGCAAATTATTCCAATGTATGCCTTGCGCATCGTAGGTGGCACCCTGTTTTTTGTGGGCACCTTGCTAGGCGTGTATAATTTATTCAAAACAGGACAGCAGGGGTCGTTTATGGCCAACGAATCTGCGGAAGCACCTGCACGGGAACGTCATCCTGTAGCACCAGCGGGCGAATATTGGCACCGCTGGATTGAAGGCCGTCCGATGCAGATGTTGTTGTTCAGCACCATTCTGATTGCAATTGGCGGTATCGTTCAGATCCTTCCAATGGTATTTGTAGAAAGCCAGGTGCCTAAAATTTCTACGGTGAAACCGTACACGCCACTTGAGCTCACAGGTCGTGATATTTATATTCGGGAAGGCTGCGTAGGCTGCCACTCTCAAATGATTCGCCCGTTCCGAGATGAAACCGAGCGTTACGGAGAATACTCCAAATCAGGGGAGTATATTTACGATCGTCCATTTCTCTGGGGTAGTAAACGAACCGGGCCAGACCTCTGGCGCGAAGGAGGTAAATACCCCGACAGTTGGCATTACAACCACATGATGGATCCAACCATCATGTCTCCCGGTTCCATCATGCCTGCTTACCCACACTTGCTAGAGGATAAACTCGATCTGAGTGATTTGCCCTCTAAAATCAATGTATTGCGCAAGTTGGGCACACCTTATTCAAAAGATTTTGAAAAGTATGCGGTGAGTAACGCTCAAGAACAGGCGCAAATAATTGCGAAAAACCTCGCTAGCCAGGGCGTAAAGGATGCGCAGATAGAAGATAAAGAGATCGTGGCTGTTATTGCTTACCTGCAACGGCTCGGTACGGATATTAAAGTTAAACCAAAACAATAGTTGGGAAGCTTGGGGTACTGCTCGGCAGCATCCCAACACCTAACCCATCTCATCAAATTCAACAACAAATACAATGTATAAATATCTGCTTGAATCAGTCGACGGAATACAATGGTTCGGCATAGGATCGCTGCTGTTGTTCTTCTGCACTTTTTGCTTTGTAGCTATTCGCGCCTTTATCTCCAAAAAGGAGGATATGGATCGTATGGCGAACCTGCCATTGGAGGATTAATACCACTTTTAAACTTCGAAGGTTCTTAAAATCTTCGAGGTTTCGAAAAGCGAAAAAATTCAATAAACATGACATCGAAAAAATATCTGCCAACGCTTTTACTACTCCTCACCAGCTTGACTACTAGCTGGGGGCAGGCAGTAACCCCCCCACCAACCAACGTGGACGGGTTTTCAAATCTAATGACCACGGCTTTTTTGATCACGGCTGTTGTTTTGTTTATCCTGGTTATGGTGGTTGTGGTACGCACCAATGCTTTGCTTACCAAACACTTGATACGGCTTGAATCAGAAAAACATGGTATTGCATTACCCCTTGAATCTACAGAACCACAGCCAGTGGAGGAAGACTATTTTTCGAAACTGCGCAAAAAATATTGGGAAGATCCGGTGCCACAAGATCAGGAAACCAGTATCACGCTTGATCATAATTACGACGGCATCCGGGAGCTCGACAACCACTTGCCGCCATGGTGGGTCAATATGTTCATACTTACTGTTATCTGGTCCGTAGGCTATATGTGGTACTACCACTGGGGAGGGGATGGGGTAAACCAGGCCGACGAATATAAAACGGAGGTAGCCACAGCTAAAAAAGAAATTGCCATGGCATTGGCGGGCAAAGCCAATGCCATGGACGAATCCAGTGTGACCTTACTCACGGATGCAGCTTCATTGAGCGATGGTGAGTTGACTTTCAAATCGGTATGTGCAGCCTGTCATGGTCAAAAAGGCGAGGGCACGGTTGGCCCGAATTTCACCGATGAATACTGGATTCATGGTGGCGGCATTAAAGATTTATTCAAGGTTATCAAATACGGGGTGCCTGAAAAGGGTATGATTTCGTGGGCTTCTCAGTTGAAACCTGTTGATATGCAGAAGGTGGCCAGCTACATTTTGACCTTGAAAGGTACTAACCCGCCAAATCCTAAAGCACCGCAGGGAGAGATTTGGACAGCAGAATCAGCAGCAGTGAAAGACTCAACAAACGCTAAGTAGGCGTGAGCTTGGCGGGACTGTTTCATTGATTTGAGGCAGTCTCGCCATGTACTATTAAAACACGAGCTATGAATCAGGAAATTCTTAATACCATAATCGAAGATAACGAAGATTACCGCGACCATCTCTCTACGGTTGATGCGCGGGGTAAACGTGTTTGGCTTTATCCAAAGAAGCCCTCCGGGCGCTACTACAATATGCGTACCTGGGTAACGCTGGCATTTCTTGTGGTTTTTATTGCCTTACCGTTCATCAAGGTTAATGGCGAGCAATTCCTGTTATTCAATGTGCTGGAGCGAAAATTTATCTTGTTTGGGTTGCTGTTTACCCCTCAGGATTTTCACTTGTTTGTCTTGGCGATGCTGACGTTCATTGTGTTTATAATCTTATTCACAGTGGTATTTGGGCGACTGTTTTGTGGTTGGGTTTGTCCTCAAACGGTATTTATGGAAATGATTTTCCGAAAAATCGAATACTGGATAGAAGGCGATGCAGGGGAACAACGCAAACTCGCCTTGTCTCCCTGGACGGGTACTAAAATCCGGAAAAAAGTATTGAAACACACCATTATTTATGGTCTGGCATTGGTGTTTACCAACTTTTTCCTGGCTTACCTCATCAGCATGGATGAGGTGATAAAAATCATTCAAGAGCCGATAAACCAACATTGGGGCGGCTTTGCGGCCATGGTGATTTTCAGTGTCGCTTTTTATAGTGTGTTTGCTATTTTGCGTGAGCAAGTTTGCACGACCATCTGCCCTTACGGTCGCTTGCAAAGTGTATTGCTGGTAAAGGATTCCATTGTGGTGGCTTATGACCATGTGCGCGGCGAACCCCGTACGAAGTTGAAGAAAGACAAAGGGGTAAGTTCCAATGTCGGAGATTGTATTGATTGCAATCTTTGTGTTGCTGTTTGTCCCACAGGTATCGATATTCGAAATGGTACACAACTCGAATGCACCAACTGCACCGCTTGCATGGATGCTTGTGATTCTATTATGGAAAAAGTCAATCGGCCACTGGGACTCATTCGATACGATTCGATGACTGGAATAGAGTCAGGGAAACGAAAGATTTTTACGCCAAGAGTGTATGCCTATACAGGCGTATTATTGGCATTGCTGATCCTGGATGTATTTCTTATCGCCCGGCGTGGCATTGTGGAAAGTATCATCTTGCGCTCGCCTGGGCAGCTTTACCAACAGAAAGACGATACCCACCTGACCAATTTGTACACCTACGTCCTGATCAACAAAACCACGTACGATATACCTGTTAAGTTACAAATGACTTTACCTGGTCCGCACATTCAAATGGTTGGTAAAGAGCCCGGCATCATTCCTAAAGGGGGTAAAATAGAGGGTGCATTTTTCGTGCTAATGGCTGAAAACGAACTTCAAGGCCGTAAAACTCCGATTGTTATTGAAGTCATTTCAGATGGCAAAAAAATAGACGAGGTCAAGACTAATTTCATGGGAATAAACGGCCCATTACCCAAAATGGAAAAGGAGCACGAAGAGAAAAAAACAGATGACGACGATGATCACGACCGAAAAAAGAAGGAAAAGGATCATTGATTAGGAACGCATCAAACTATAAATTACCGTAATTGGTTAGCCTCCAAGTGTTTTTTGCCACTAATTGCACTAATTGCCACTAATTTGGATAACAAACTTGTATTAATTTGTGCAAATTAGTGCAATTAGTGGCAAAAGTCAAACGACCTAACCAGTTACAAATCACCAAAAACATGAAATTTAATTGGGGTACAGGCATTGTGATTTTCTTTATCTTTTTTGCTGCGAGTATGACCTTTGCAGTCGTATCTACCACACGGTATCCACCGCAGTTGGTGCAAAAAGATTATTATGCGCTTGATTTGAATTATCAAGACCGCTTGGAGAAAAAACAAAACACTGCAACGCTTCTGGCGGCACCTTTGATAGATTTCAATGCATCGTCCAAGCAGATTCAAGTGAAATTTCCGGAGGGAATGATCGCTCAAACAGGCACAGTAAAATGCTATCGTTCTGCCACTACACGGGAAGACTTTTCAACCGTAATTGCCAATGCCTCAACCTTGGATATCCCAGCTGAAACACTTACCGCTGGCCGCTGGCATGTTGAGCTGGATTGGATAGATGCCAACGGGAAAAAGTATTTTTGGGAGTCGGCCATTGTTGTAAATTGAGGAACCTGCCCCTCTTCCCTGGGGATAAATACCGCTTCGCTTTGTCAAAATCTTTCGCAATAAAAAAGTGCTTTTTGGGGTGTACTCACCCTCCTTCCTGCCCGCCTGCCGAGGCTTGACGGGCAGGAAGGCTACGACGGGTAAAAACAACGTAAATGACCACAATCCTCCTCACGGCATTACTCCTCGGCTTCGCCGGTAGCCTCCACTGCGTGGGGATGTGTGGCCCATTGCTGCTGGCGCTACCGCTTGATGCAAGTGGCAAGTGGCAGGTGTTGCGCCAAATGTTGGTGTATCACAGTGGGCGGATACTGACCTATGCGGTATTAGGGGTGCTTTTTGGCCTCTTGGGCAAGGGTTTGGCTGTGGCTGGGTTTCAAAAAATACTTTCCATCGGAGCGGGCGTTTTTATGCTTGGCATGGCCTTCATGGCTTGGCGGTTTGAACGTTTGGTTACCGCTTTGCCAGGTTTTAAGGCATTTACACATCAGGTGAAATCAGGCATTGGAAATCTAATGCGACACAATCCGAATGGCAGTACCTTCTCGATTGGCTTGCTCAATGGCTTGCTGCCTTGTGGAATGGTCTATGCCGCCATTGCGGGTGCTCTTGCGACAACCGGAGCTTTGGAAGGCGGACTTTTTATGGCCGTCTTCGGCTTTGGGACTTTGCCACTTTTGCTAATGGTGAGTCTATTTGGTCGATCATTCGGAGTTTCTATTCGGCAGAAAATCAAAATTGCTCAACCAATTTTACTCGGATTAGTAGGACTGATATTGTTGCAACGGGGACTAAATCTAGACTTATCTTTGTTTGAATCTTCCGTGCCTAAAGCTGGGATGGATTGTCACTGAAATTAACACACAATAGGTGTTTTTACACCTACGAGTGGTAGCACACATTAAAAATCATGCACAATATCCCCCCCGAGCTCCTTCAACGTGTCGAAGAAAAATTCCAAGCTATCGGCCAAAACCCCAACACCCACCTAGAAGGACTAGTCTGGGCAAAACCAATCACTTATTGGGACTATATCCAAACTGACGCGCTGCTGAATTTGCAGATACAACGTAGTACGCTACCCGACGAAATGGTGTTCATTATGTACCACCAAATCAATGAGTTGCTGTTCAAAATGATCCTCTGGGAAATTCAACAAGTGTCGGAATGTAGCGCATTGACCACCGCATTTTTTGCTGAAAAGCTAAGCCGAATCAGTCGTTATTTCGACATGTTGTCTAACTCGTTCACCATTATGGGCGACGGCATGGACGTGGAACAATACCTGAAATTCCGCAATACACTCACTCCCGCAAGTGGTTTTCAAAGTGCTCAGTATCGAATGATTGAATTTTGTTCCACCGATTTAATCAACCTGATTGATTATCGTTTTCGGGCTACGATTGACCGCGACACGCCGTATGAGCACGCCTACGATCATCTTTACTGGCAAGCCGCAGGTAAAAACCACGATACGGGCGAAAAAAACACCCTCATCCAACTTTTTGAAGCCCGCTACAAAGCAGAGTTTTTGCGCACCATGGAGGCCTACAATGAGAAAAATATCTGGGCTAGATTCCGTCTATTGCCCGCAGCAGATCGTGCAAACCCGGAACTGGTGAATGCTATGCGCCACTACGACCACACGGTGAATATCACCTGGGTAATGGCCCACTACAATGCTGCCCGAAAATACCTCGAAAGCAAAGGCACTCCTGCTGAAGCAACTGGTGGCAGCGATTGGAAAAAGTATATGCTGCCGAAGTACCAGCGGCGGATCTTTTTTCCGGAATTGTGGAGTAAGGAGGAGTTGGAGCAGTGGGGGGAAGGGCTGGTTTGATTTTTGATTTTTGATTTACGATTTTTGATTTACGATTTACGATTTACGATTATTTTGATCCAAAGAAGGGGTGATTCATGTCGTTTTCGGATCTTGATAATCGTAAATCCAAAATCGTCATTCGTCAATAATTTCCGCCCGCCCTAGGAACCGCAATCTTTCTTGAATTTCAGACACTGAAGGCAGCAGCCCAACATAATCAGCAGGTAAAGTGGTGGTCAGGGTATAAGCAGCTACGCCAATGGGGTGGGTAGCACTTTTCAGCGCATATTCTACAATCGTTTTGTTTTTGGAGCGACAAATGATGATGCCAATTGCGTCGTTTTCGCCGGGCAACTTCATTTGCTCATTGAGGGTAGTCAGGTAAAACTCCATTTTGCCCTTGTGTTCGGGTTCAAATTCCCGCACTTTAAGGTCAATTGCAATGAGGCTGCGCAGTTGACGGTGAAATAGTAATAGATCAATCTTGAAATCCTTGCCACCCACTTGCAGAAAGAATTGATTGCCAAGAAATGCAAAATCGCCGCCCATTTCAATCAAAAACGCCCGAATGTTTTGCATCAACGCCTGTTCCAATTCACGTTCGGAATGTTCTTCGCTCAAGCCTAAAAAGCCGAAAGTGTATTCGTCTTTCACCGCTAGTTTCGCCTGAAGCCGGTATTTTTCTGGCACGGTCTCGTCAAAGTTGGTCTGGTTGGTCAGGTATTTCTCATAAGACTGGTTGTCTATATGGTGAAGAAGCACCGCTTTCGTCCAACCATATTTGCGGGTCATGCGGAGGTAGAATTCGCGCTGGAGTTGGTCTTTGCACTTCTCGAAAATGTGCAGGTTGTGTGTCCAACCAACTTCTCGCACCAATGGTGCGAGAATCTCATTCCCTTCATACGCCATGTAAAAATTGCGCATCCGCCAGAGATTTCCTGTTGAAAAACCTGGCTCGCCCGGAAATTCGAATTGAAGTTCGTGAGCAAGATTTTCGACGATGCTTTTGCCCCAGCCATGCTGGGCTTGTCGCTCAACGATAAGTTGGCCGAGCTGCCAATACAAGCCAATCAGTTCTCGGTTGACCGCCCGCAACGCGCGGTATTGGGCTTCTCGGATCATTGTCTTCACTTCGACAACGAATTGTTGAAAATCTGGGGCGCTGAGGTGTTCCATGTTTTGTATCAATTTATTTGACACAAATATACAAAAATTATTAAAATAACAAAACAAAAAGTTTATTTTATGATAAGGAACGGTGTCAAAATAACTTCCCAATTTCAGGGCAATTATTTTGGCGTTAGCCAACTATCTTTTGAGGCGAATAGTGGGGCTGTTTAACGAAAAAGATATGATGGATGGCAGCAAAAGAATGGTGTTAAATTGGGAAGTCATTTTGACACCGTTCCTAAGCCAGGCAGGAAAATTTTGAGCCGAACGAATAAGAAAGTCTATGCTGCCGAAGTGTAAACGGCGGATTTTTTTTCGGAGTTATAGAGTATGGAGGAGTTGGAGCAGTGGGGAGAATAAGCATGAACTTGATTCTTGATTCAGCAAAGTATTTTATTCCTCTTATTCAAAAGTTAGTTTTATAACCTGTTGTTTATTAAGGGTGTTTGCCGTCAAACGCAAAAAGTAGAAACCCGCGGGCAAATTCCCTCGTTCAATGAAAACTGCAGGATAATTTGTTTTTCCTTCCTGCATCATTTTGCCAGACAAATCCATTAGTTGAAATTGAAATTCGCAACTAGATAATGCTTTATTTTTTATCCAAAATCCCTCTAAAATAGGGTTCGGAAAGATTTGCCAGGTTTCTTCGCTTTTGAGAAAATTCGTACTTAAGGCTTGGCAATTTATATTAGTACCACTGGCCCAACCCAATGTCCAATCTTTATCCCAGAAGGCTCCTGCATAAGGAACTGGTTCAAAAAATGGATCTTGTAGCTGAGGCGAAATTGAAAATGATGCTCCGCCAGCCAATAGAGAATTAATAGCAGGAAGCGGGTTTCCTAGTAGCCAGTTTGGAGTTCCAAGGTTATTAGCATCAGCGAACCACTGATTACCCCAGCCAGGCGTATAGAACCAAATAGTAGAAGGGAGATCAGCTGCAGCAGTGGTTGGGCTGCCCAAAAAAACGTGCTTAAATTCGGTTCTATCATTTTGATTAGATAAACGCACTCCTCCTGTAAATTTACCAATCACTGCAGCATTGAAAATGGATGTTTTCGAATTTCGACGCAGAAAAATTGCCTGTTTATAATTGCTCGAGGGTGCATTATCAGGTAGCAAAACAGTCAAATTGGAAATTACAGCCTTTGTAAAGGGCTCATTTTGGGTTCCAGCCTGATCATTTTGACTATCTATAGCATAACTATTGGTCCATGTTGAGGCAGAATTTCTCAAAGCATAAACGAATTGAATTTTCCCGGTATAACCTAAAATAAAATCGAGGTCTTCATCGAAGTTGTTTTGTAAAAAAAGATAGCGGGCATTCACGGTGCCACCATAAAATCCAATTCCATCACCTTCTGAATGACTTACTTTAACAAATTCAAGGATAGTTCCATCACCGACGCCAGCAAGACTTAAACCACGATTACTCGCCTCAACTGGCTCATAATTCCTGCCTCCGCCTTCAATGATAACGTATCGCAAGATGCCACTGGTGTCGTTTGGACTAGTTCCTCCATAAATCGAGTCAGGTTCAACGCCTCCCCCAACAATATCATAACAAAATTGAGCTAATCCAAAACAATTCGTCGGAGCCTTCCCCAATAGATGTAACCCACCCCAATGACTATCAATCAAATCGCTAGAATCAGAGGTAAAAATAATGGGGTGTTGCAAAGTGCCATCCGCAATTATTTTTGAGCCACGAGTAATCACAAGCGCTCCAAAGGGGGCCATTGCAGAGCCTTTTATAGTTGTGCCTGGTTGAATGGTAAGGGTTGCGTTGTTCTTTACCCTTATGACGTTTTTTAAAAAGTAAGTGGTATCGCAGCTCCAGACGGTATTACTGCCGATATCGGAAACGATGATCGCAGACTGAGCCGACAAATTGTAGATAACGAAGACAAATGCGAGTAAAATATGAAGTTTTTTCATTGGGATAATAGCTTATTTGCCCATAAACATAACTCCACAGGACAAATTACATCAGAATTTGAATGTAAGGAACGCGGCACCATTAACTTAGTCATTTGATGCCACTCTTTGTTCCGTCATACGGCCGCTATTTTTCTTTAAATAGATCCACTATTCGCAGAAAAATAGGGTTGTCTGATGAAAAAATGGTTGACCTAAAATGACTAAGTTATGGGTGCCGCGTTCCTAAAGTTTGGGTTAAAAAACTACCCCTCCATTTTCGCTCCCCTCATCACATAATAAACCACATAGCCAAAGCACAAAAATGGCACAATCAACGCCATTTTCATCCCGCCTGAAACGGATAGCAAACCAGCAATCGGCGGCATCACAGCACCACCCACAATCGCCATAATGACCAATGAGGAAGCCAGTTTGCTTTCGGCCGGATCCATCCCTTTAGTGGCCAAAGCAAATATAGTTGGGAACATAATACTTTGGCAGAAGTAAGTCAGCATCAGACATAGGATACCAATCAGACCGCCAGTCAAAAAGGCCAAGGCGACCAGTACAACTGCTGCAATACTATACCAGGAAACTACCCTTCGGGCATCATATTTCGTCATCAGGTAGGTTCCAATAAAGCGGCCCAGCATGAAGAGCACCATGGCAAATGAGGCATGAAACCCCGCCATTTTTTCGGGGGTAAGGTTGGCATCATCCCCGACAATTCCGCGAATTAAATCGGCGTAAGAAGCGGCAATGCCCAAATTTGCACCAGGTGCAAAATCCATTTTAAAGTCTACAAAATAGCCCCAAAGCGTAGCTTGGGCACCCACATTAGCAAATTGCGCCAACACGCCCAGGCTCAGGTGTTTGTACTTGCGCAATAAGCCGCCAATGCTCACACTTCCTGACAATTGTTCTTCCTCCCGGCCCACTTCAGGCATTTTAGTAAAGGCAAACAAGAGTGCCAATGCCCCTACTAGTCCGGCAATCACCAAATAAGTGCCCTGCACAGAAAGCGCTTCTGCAATGCGGGCGGCCTCTATTTGTTCCGGGCTCATGGTTTGCAGGAGCTCAGCGGTGTATTCAGTTTTTGAAAAAATAAACAAACTGCCGATGATAGGCCCAAGGATGATGCTAATGCCATTGAACGACTGGGCAAAGTTGATGCGCCAGGCAGCCTCTTCCTTTTTTCCAAGCACGGTAACATACAAATTGGCCGCAGTTTCCAAAAACGCCAAACCAGAAGCAATGGTAAATAAGGCAAACAAGAAGAATCCATACACCCGCCAGTCTGCTGCCGGGTAGAACAACAGTGCCCCGCCAGCATAGAGCATCAAACCGGCCAAAATACCTTTTTTATAGCCCCAGCGCCGCATAAAAATACCCGCCGGAATAGCCATAACAAAATAGCCAAAGTAAAAGGCCGAATCCACAATTCCAGCTTGCCAGCGCTTCAGATCAAGGGCAAACTGGAAGTGTCGGATAAGGGAGCCGTTCAAGCTGTTGGCGATGCCCCACATGAAAAATAAACTACAGACTAGGGCAAATGAAACCACATAAGGGTTTCGGGTTGTGTTGTTGTGCATAAGAATAGCGAATAGGATAAGGTTCGTGGAGGCAAACGTACTCTAAATTTGAATATCAAAGCGATTGCTTGCCTCTTGCCGAAACGTCCTATTTCTTCGGCACCATATCCGGATTCAGCAGATCATAAAATTGATCCAGTTTTGGCATAATAATGATCCGGGTGCGGCGGTTGGTCGAACGGCCTGATTCTGACGTATTGCTTGCCAAGGCGTTGTACTCGCCCCGACCAGCAGCAATGAGCCGGTTTGGATTGATTTTGAAATCACGCTGCAAGGCCCGGACTACAGAGGTAGAGCGTTTTACACTCAGGTCCCAGTTGTCGTCCAAAACACCGTTTTTGTAAGGTACATTATCTGTATAACCTTCCACCATGACCTCAAACTCAGGGCGAGATTCGATGATTGCAGCAATTTTGCCCAACACCTGACTTGCTTTTGGGGTCAGGTTATAACTGCCACTTTGGTACAGCATTTTGTCTGACAAGTTGATGAATACCACGGTTTTATCCACTTTTACGTCTACGTCTTTGTCATCAATACCGTCTTTAAGCACCGTTTTCAAGTTGATTGAAAGGGCTAGGTTGATGGAGTCTGCCTTCGTTTTGGCTGCTTGAAGCAGGCGGATGTACTTGTCCTTGCCCTGTAGTTGAGCGAGCGTTTCTTTTATGTTGTCGTTCGCAGATTGGGAGAGTACCGTGAGGTTGCCGACTTGAGAAACTTGCCTGTCCCGTTGTGCTTGGCAGTCAGCAATTTGCGCCCGAAGGTCAACAATTTGCTCTTCTCGGAGTCGTTGATTGGATAGAGACTCGCTTTTGTACGCTGCCTTTTCTGCCTCGCAGACGGAGAGTTTGGACATGAGCTCGTTGAGTTGTTTGCCGTATTTCTCCAGGTTTTGATTGGCCAGATCCAGTTCAGTTTGCATGGTGGCCTGCATGGATTTGTACTTCTTTTTGGTCACGCAGGAGCTGGCAGGCATCAGGAGTGCCAGCAGGAGGGTCAATAGGGATAATTTAATTTTGAATTGCATGTAAATGTTAGTTGTTTAGTAAGAAATGAATATCAACGATTTCAGCTGTAAGTAACATGATATTATTCATATTTTCATCAGCTATATTCTTTCCCGCACGACCGAAAATGACTAAGTTATTGGTGCCGCGTTCGTATCCCCTCAAAAAGTCCGGGAAAAACATTAATTAAAACCCAAGAGTAAAAATTTAATTTTGTAATCAGTGAATTTTTAGAATTTTTTCCTCTGAATGTCTCAAAATTCAGTGACATTCCAAAGAATATTTTTCAGAATATTTTGAATGAATTATTCTGCCCGGACTTTTTGAGAGGATACTTTTTTTGTTCTTTTCGAACCTTAAACTCTAGTTTTTCAAAATCAGTGAGTGAGCTGAGATTCGCATTATTTGCCACCTGTTTATACGTTGTAATCTCAACATCATAGGAAACGAGAACAAGAGGATTGGTTGGGATTACTTGTGCCTTTAGCTGTCCTAACAAAAGGAATAGCAGCAGGATTTTGATTAATTGTTTCATATTAAAAAAGCGTGTTTTGCCTACTCTAATCGCTTTTCGGCATCCGCGTCCGTACTCTGTTAAGGATTTTCCGGTGATCTCCATTTTACCCGCCATAGCCCGTTAAGGCGAAGGCGGGTACCGTCCCCATAGCCCGTTAAGGCGAAGGCGAGTTTTGTAGCCATAGCCCCTTAGGGCGAAGGCGGGTCATTGCATTCCATCTGGTTTGTTGGTCTGGCTTGGGCAATACACTCTCTGAGCACATCAGAACCTGCTTTGATTTTTTATTTCGGCACATAAAGCCGAGGGCAGTCTTTGGGCTTTTGAAGCGTGTTTGCTTTGGGCGGGTAATAAGTTGGTTTTAAGGGGCTTTCTATTTTATCGAAATGATTCGGTCTGACTTTCTACCCGCATCATCCTGATATTCTATGAAATATAGACCCGATGACTGAAGTGTTATGGTTGTGCCTGGCTGGTAAGACATTTCAGGGACAAGTTTGCCAGAGCTTGAAAAACCCCACACTTGGGCTCCGGTTTGACTTATTTCTTCAATTTTGAAATTACCATCTTTCGCAGGGTTTGGGCTGAGGACGAGCGTGGAAGACTGAATCTGATTCAAATCGAAAGTCCGTTCTTGTCCCGCACCGCCGAAGGCTGTATATAGAGCAGAGCAAAGACAAGCCCTGTGCTCTAAAGGAATGTTTGACATAGCTTGAAAGTTAGTGCGAGGATTAGGGTATGGATTTTCAGGCGCTTGTATACTCACTAATTGAATTTTGAATCGTGCTTGCCAGCTTTTAACTCGGCGATGAAGGTGTCGAAATTCAGTCCACTTTCTTGATACTTTGCCAGCCCAAAACCTTTGAGGATTTGGGTGTCCGCGCCATCTGTCAGTAAGTTTCGATAGCGGTCGCTTTCAGAGAGCGTCAATATCCAAAATTTTTCCCCAGCTTGTAGCGAGACAAAATCGCTGGATGCATTTAAAATTGATTTTGGGATGACCTGCTCATTTGCTTTGACACCTTGCAGCACAAAGTACTTCGATACCTTGCTGGGCTCTTGTTGGCTAGCTAGCACGAGTACAACGCATTTTTTTATTGTAAGAAGTTGTGCTCTAGCTATGTTCAGGCTCTGGACAGGCTCTGTGGAGTTTTTCATTTTTGCTGTATTACAGCAGGATGTAAGTGCGAATGAAAACACGAAAACAAAGAATGGAGCTTTCATAGAATAAAAATTATGATGACAGTGAAGGTATTGAAAGGCTCAGCTTGGAGCTTGTTTTGGTTAAGGTGCACCGAGACAACTAATAAAGGGCCATCTCAGTGCAGATCAGTATGTGCCGCAGGTGGCTTTTATTGTTTCACGAACGACTGGGTGTAGCTATTTTCCTCGTCAACTATGTAAAGTTGATATACTCCAGGAGCTAGTGCGTCAATATTTATCTGATTTTTATCGCGTATGGTCTGTGTTGAAATTAAACGCCCAACAAAGTCAAATATCCTTGCTTGCTGCCCTTCGATTGTTTGAGGCCCTTCAATTTGGAGATAATTGGTGCAAGGGTTAGGAGACACCTTGATTTTTGGCCAATATTTTTCACTAGTTCCGCTCAAAATGGAAGGCTTGGTTCGATAAAGCATTTGACCGCCCTCTTCCCAAAAGAGATGTAATGTGTCATTGACAACTATCAGCTCTGGGTAACTGCCAGTTTCACCTTGTTCCGATACCAATGGCGTTCCCATGTTCCACATGCCCGCGTTGTTATAGGCATAATCAAGACTCCCTTCCTGTGAATCCCCAACAAAATGCAAGGCCCCGTTTTGGGTAATTGCTGCATCCCAATCTGTGGTGTAAAATGGCAGTATTTTGCTTGGTTGGAAGCTTTGCCCAAAAGGCTTTACGGCCATTTGATTTTCGGTGGGGGCGAACGAAGTCCACAAAACTGTCAAGTCGCCTGCACTGTTTGATAAACATTGTAGCGGCAGGTCATCCCATACTTGGAATGACGCATCGGAGATAGCAGTGGTAGCTCCCCAGCTTTGTCCGTCAAAATGGCTGTGCGCCACATGACGCCCAGATGGGATGCCGCTTGATCCACCGTCGTACCATAAGCAATGAAAGCCGCCAAGGTTGTCGGCAACAATCACGGGCCGGAATGCAGCAATAGACAGGTCAGTCTGAGGGGATGGTAGATTTACAAATGTTGAATTATCTGGATCAAACGCCTTGATTCGAAGTTCGAAGAGATATTCAATGTTTATTTCGTCAAAAACCACGACATTGTAAGCCAAGGCAACTTGTCCAAGGCTTGTGACACATACTGTGGGGAAAATACTGATTGGTTCGATGTCAGGCTCGGAGGCCAAAACACTCGTACTCCACTGGTTTGGAAGTGCTTTTTGTGCGACATAGATGCTACCACCTTCTAAATCTTCGCTCATTTCAGTCCATGCACAGTAGATTTTGTCTGAGCCAACAGCTAAACTTGGCCAAGCGGAGGCATTCTGTGGCGTTTGACTGATGTTTTCAGGGTCGGAGAAGCTACCATTTTCCTTGTTGCTGTAGAGGATTTCAGTTTCTCCCGATGCAACATCACTCCAAGTGATATGTAGAAGGTTGTTTGCACCAGACTTAGCGTCAAAGCAGGGGCTTGTTTGGTCTCCCCCGATTTCTGGAGGGGCTGGCTGCGCAATCGATGAAAAAATAACCTCCTCTGGCGACCAAACGGATGACTGAGAAAAAGACAGTTGAGAAAGAAACGACAACGTTAAGAGCAAAAAAAACCTCATGATGACCGAGTTTGAAAAGTGAAAAATAGAACAATGAAGACTATGAAAACCTGATAGCGCATTCGCGCTATTGGATTTTTCTTAGAAGAAGCAAGATTCTAATCGAGATGACGAACCTTGAATTTGACCCTGCCAGTATTGTATTCTGTGCCGGGAGTATTCGCAGGATCGCAGTAACTAATGATGGAGCTTCCGCAGGCTTCATCTTTAGCCGAAAATTTTAGGGTTGCCCCCAGTGAAATGCCTACACCTTTAATTTTTAAAGAAACGGAGAGCGGTACTTCAACTGAAAGACCATCTTTATCATCCTCAATCCAGTAGTATATCATCTTGTCGCCATTTGTATCTGGTAGCCAGTGAAATATTTCCAAGCTGGGGGTATACCATGCGTTACTGTAATAGTCCCGGTTCAAAGAGAATGACTTTACAATTTCAGTCAGGCCAGAACTATTCAATCCAGATTCAGCAAAAAAGATATGGGCTTCCATCTCGAGTTTGCCACCAAGAAACCCCTCTGCCCAATTACGATCTGCGGCTGTACGCATGGTGACTTGGTACAAATCATCTTTTGTAGTTTTAAAGTCCCGCTGACAGTCTCCACTTTCAGATCCTGTACCACTAGGTGGAGTCACATTGATAAATTTTCGCACATAGAAGTTGAAACAGCCTCCATTCTGCAAAATTTCATAGTCTGAAGGTATTCCACTGAGCTGGACTCCATCAGAAGTCACCATTGTGGTTGGGTTGACTGCCATCACGCGCTCAGACGGGCCGACTACTGCAACCAGAGACGTAGGCTCGACGGATGTACTCAAAGAAGTTAGGCTTCCAGTGCTGTTATAAGCTTTCACGTTTGAGGTGCTTTGGTCGTCAAACGTAGTTTCAACGACAGCCACCAAAGGGACATAAGATCCAGTATTCCACGATTCGACCTTTATGTTATTTGCCAATTCTGGGAAAGAAATATTGAGCAAGGGGTCCAGCTGGCAAAGGTCAGTGTTGAAAAAAGAGGTCTTGTTTTGAATAGTAGAAGGTGCATAACTAATCAGCAGACTAGCGAATGTTTGCCCAGGCGAAACTTGCTTGTTTTTCACAACTTGATAAAGCACATCGTAGTCTTGGTCGAATTGTAAGGCTGCTTCCGTTTTCAAAAAATTTCGGACTGCGGTATTTGACATCGCGAGCGAAAGAGTTTGAGCAAATTGAATACGTGCTTGGTCGACAGAAACCGTACTATTTTGGGCTTCAAGGAATGAGCTGCTAAAAATTTGGAGTACCAATAATACCAAAATCAAGAGATTTGAGCAACGTGTTTTCATTTAAAAGTTAAAATTAAAAGCGTGTTTTGCCTACTCTAATCGCTTTTCGGCATCCGCGTCCGTACTCTGTTAAGGATTTTCCGGAGTCCTCCAATTTACCCGCCATAGCCCGCTAGGGCGAAGGCGGGTCATTGCGTTCCATTTGGTTTGTTGGTCTGGCTTGGGCAATACACTTTCTGAGCACATCAGAACCTGCTTTGATTTTTTATTTCGGCGCATGGAGCCGAGGGCAGTCTTTGGGCTTTTGAAGCGTGTTTGCTTTACTTGGGCGTCCCGGCCAGAGTCCCGAAAAAATCGGGACTTGGCAGGTGCGTTTCATTTGGTTTGATGTTCAGGTTTTGCCCACACAACCCCGAAAATCGGGGCTGTGTGAAGCGGGCCACTCATTTGGTTCTTTGGCCTGGTGAAGCGTGTTCTGTTGCCCTCGGCCAGCTCGCGGGGTATACCCGCGAGCGACACGAGGGACTATCCTGGTTGATTATAGCCTTAGGGTGTTTTGAGGTCTGAACAATACCACCCAACTCTCCAAAACGAAAACTATAGGGTGGCGACCAGCGGGAATCTCAATGTCATGCCCAAATACAAATTCCGGGAGATTCAACGGCGAGGCCAGCTCAAACCATGCAGCGCCGAGCATACTTCGAATCGTGCCAGATACCATGCCCATAACTGGGAAGGAGGCCATTATGGCACCACTTTCCATCAAGGAGAGCTTGGCGTAAGCACAACCTGCCGCTGCACTTGGATGGGTTTGCTGTGCTTGTCTTGATTTTTCCATTATCGTGAGACTGTATTTGTCAGCGCCTTCCAGTGTGGTTTTTACCCAGACAGTTGGTGGTGTTTGTGTTTTGTTTTGCCCGGTCAAGGCTAGTGTGTTGAAGTGTGTCATGTTTGTTTTGCTTTTCTGATGAGACAAAGGTGCGGGGGCTTTGAGGGAAGAAGTACCGACAGTTGTGCAGGTTTTTTGAGGGTTTTTTTGGGGGAAAAGAAAGTTATTTATGAGTTAAAATTTTGATTGTCAATTATTTATGTCAATTCAGGGTGTTCGCGAAGCTTTGGTGATTCAAAAAAGAAATTGCTGGCTTTCAGCGGCCTTATGAGGCAGTCAGGCCAGCAAATGAAAAAGCCGCGACCTCGAACGATCCCAGCGGTATCTGCACAAAAAAAGCCCAGCGGTTTTCCGCTGCCCTCTTTTTGTTTAGAAAATGCCCCGAAAACTCGAAGCTGCAGCTTAAAAAATTTGTTCCAAATGGTTTATTCCAGCTAGTCTAGTTTGCTAAACTTTCCAGAAAACACCGTTCCAGAAGCGGTGAC
>JBBQLD010000001.1:0-71186 GCA_038327555.1 Chitinophagales bacterium | reverse complement strand
TTGCCATTTGCAAGGTTGTAAGTTGCAACTCCCCTTGTCCAATGCCACAAGACATGATCGTGGGCGAGTGCCAGCTACCTAAGTTTTTGGGATACAACTTATCATAATAGGCAGAAGTCGGAAACCCGCCCGGACTTTCGTTCGGATAATCAATACCCAGCCTTTGCCCAAAGCCAAACTGGGTCATGTATTTATTGAATTCGTCTAACCCTTGTTGCGGATTAGAGTAGCCATATTTGTCCACTTGATCCCGGTACTTATTCATGTAATAAGTATTGCAGGAATGCGCAATTGCATCCACAACGCCATTCAGGTGACCGCTGTGGTGACATTTGTAAAGTCTACCCGCATAAAAATACCCGCCGGAGCAGTTAAATCCTGCATCCCTGTTGATCGTGCCCTCCTGCAATCCGATGAGCGATACCACCGTTTTGAAAATAGAACCTGGTGGATACTTCGCCATTACGGTGCGATCAAAAAAATAGCGGAGTGGGTCGGTCAAGAGTCTGCTAAATTCTTGTCCTCGTTCGTTGGTCATGACCAACAAATTGGGATTATAAGTTGGGGCACTTATCATAGCCAATATTTGGCCCGTTTTAGGGTCAATAGCAACAACGCTCCCCGTTTTGTTTGCCATCAGTTTTTCTCCGTAGGCCTGGAGTCGTATATCAATGCTGGAGATCAAATCCTTGCCTGCTATTGCTGCAGAATCTCGCTCTCCTTGTTTGTATTTACCTACTATGCGGCCTAGATTGTCTCGCAGCAAGTTGGTCACACCTTTTTTGCCTCGCAGGTAATCTTCATAGCCTGATTCAAGACCAGCAGCACCGATATAGTCACCCGTTTCATATTTCCCTTTATTGCGTTCTATATCGCGCGGATCCACCTCATTGATATAACCCAAAACGTGTGCTCCGGCATTAAAAGGATAGCCACGAATACTCCGTGCTTGAACAAAAAAGCCTGAAAATTCGTACTGGCTTTCTAAGAGCCTGGCATTTTTTTCAGGGGAAATTTTTTTCAGAAAAACAAATGGAACGGACTTCGAAAACTTCCCACTTCTCCAGTCTTTATCCAAATTTCGCTTGAAATCCTCCTGTTTTATGCCCAAAATATCACAAAATTTGAGTACATCCATCTTTTTGAGATCTACTTGATTGTAGGTCACCATTAGATCGAAAGTGGCTTCGTTGTTCACGATCCGTTCTCCATTACGGTCATACACAATACCGCGTGGTGGATAAACAGTCAGTTCTTCAATGGCTGTTGCATCTGCCAATTTTGCGTAAGAACCGTTGATCAATTGAAGATTGGCCGCCTGCAATAACAAGATTGCGGCGCAGCCCAAAAAGACCCACTGTATATTTCGTTGTCTGGAAAGGCCGTTTTTCATGTTTGCTAGCTTTTTACCGTTGAGGCTTGGCTTTTGACGCCTGGTGAAATTTAAGGGCCAACATTTATTTCTTCGGATTAAACATCATAGCGTAAAGTGCTACAAATAACATGGTCAGCAACCAGGCTGCTAAGGTTTTTTTCAAAATTTCCCCAGCAAAAACTGGTGCGAAATAACTGAACGAAAAATACCAAAATATGTGCGCCGCCATAAATAGTGCCGTGCCATTAATGAACGTCTGCCAGCCCATGTGCGCAGGAGCAAAAATTGGGTCTTTGGGCGAAAAGCCTCCTTTGGGCGCAAAGGGCAAAAATGCAAGACTTCTTATGAATCCGCTAAAAGCTCCAGCACTTGCATGTACCCCCCAGGAAGGCACTGTAGCATCAACAGCCATTCCTACGGTAAAGCCCAAAAGTATCAGGTATGGAGTAGGCATTTGCAGGGGCAAAAAAAGAATGAATAAGGGATAGAGCAGTACATTAAAATACGGTCCAACACTTAAGGTCATTTGATTGAGCAGCAACGACTGCAGTGCCACCAACCCAATAAATCGCAGAATATGTGGATAGATACTGCTACCGTTCATTGCTACTAATTTTTAGTTGTAAGCTATCTAATTCCGGGCCGAACAAATTGTAAACCACCGCTACATCTCGCACAGTAGACATGTCTTGACTAAGTCTTACGTTGATTTCCAAAAAGTAGGGGTTTTCAGGGTCGGCTTTAGGTACGCCGATCACTGTACCAACAGGATGGCCTTGAGGAAACATCAGGGAGTATCCGCTTGTTACAACCGGCTCATTTTCTTTCACTACAAAATGCTGCGGAATGTAGCGTAAGGTCATCTGACTTGGATTTCCGCCCTCCCAGGTTAGCGAACCAAAAGCATTTTTCTGATTCGGCAACGAGACCGATATTTTGGCTTGTTGGTGCAACACTGACATCACTAAGGAGAAGTTGGAACTCACATGCCGAACAATACCCACAATACCTGCCGGACTGACCACAGCCATATCTGGTTGAATACCATCATGGGTGCCCCGGTTGATGATCACCCAGTTATTAGCCCCAGAGATCGAGTTTTTAATGGCTTTTGCGGTAATAAACCCATATTGGGGTCGTACCGTTTTGCGCCGTACAGAGTCTGTTTTGGAGAGCGAATCGTAATTGACAAGAAAAAAAGTGTCGCGAACAGGCACTTGCATTTGTCGTGCATTCGAAAGGCGTGCCTGGAGACTGTCTACAACATGTGCAAGACTATCTGCCGTTTCGTAAAGACTAAAGTAGTCGGATGCCATTTGTCGCTTTTCTAGCGCTCGACCACCAAAGATTCCAGTTGTATTTGCCCAGATTTCGCCTTGTCGCCCATTGAAATTCACCATGATGGCAAAACACCCCAACTCTACAAGCAGGAATGTCACGAAGCCCCCATTGCGAAGCAGAAGTTGTAGTAGGCGACCCATGGGAAGAACTATGAAGTATGATGTATGAAGTATGAAGTATGATGTATGAACTATGAAGTATGAACTATGAAGTATGATGTATGAACTATGAAGTATGAACTATGACATAGCTTGGGGAATTGGAAGTCCACCTGCCCTCAAAAATTACATCATAGTTCATACATCATACTTCATAGTTTATACTTCCTAGTTCATAGTTAAATTACACGCTTTTGCGATCAATCAGGAATGAATATTGATGGGTATTTCGGAGTGCCATACCTGTGCCACGCACTACTGCACGTAGCGGATCATCTGCTACATGAACATTCAGTTTTGTCTTTGACTCCAGACGCTTATCAAGGCCACGGAGTAGTGCCCCGCCCCCAGTTAGATAAAGCCCGGTTTTATAAATGTCAGAGGCTAATTCTGGTGGTGTGAGCTCAAGGGCGCGAAGTACCGCATCTTCAATTTTGCTAATGCTTTTGTCGAGTGCGTAAGCCACTTCCTGATATCCAATTTTAATTTGCTTAGGTATGCCCGTCATTAAGTCGCGGCCATTTACAGCATAATCTGGTGGCGGATTGTCGAGTTCATGGAGGGCAGAGCCTACATGAATTTTAATCTGTTCTGAAGTGCGCTCGCCAATGAGGATATTATGCTCGCGCTTCATGTAATTCATGATATCGTTGGTCAATTCATCCCCAGCAATACGGATACTTTGATCGCACACGATGCCTGACAATGCTATAACGGCAATTTCCGTAGTACCCCCACCGATGTCAATGATCATATTTCCAATAGGTTCCTCAATATTGAGGCCAATGCCAAGTGCTGCGGCCATGGGCTCGTGTATGAGGTACGTCTCCTTGCTATCGACGTGGTCAGCAGAATCAAATACCGCCCGTTTTTCCACCTCTGTGATACCGCTTGGAATACAAATTACCATTTTGAGGTGGCTAAACATATTCCGACGCCGGCCCACCATTTTTATCATGCCCTGAATCATGGCTTCAGCGGCCTGGAAGTCAGCAATCACGCCATCTTTGAGCGGTCGCACCGTTTTGATGTTTTCGTGTGTTTTTTCGTGCATCTGCATGGCACGATGGCCTACAGCTATGGTTTGTTTGGTCGCACGATCCATTGCCACGATTGATGGCTCATCTACTACCACGATATCGTCTACCATGATGAGCGTGTTGGCCGTTCCGAGGTCAACGGCTAGTTCTTGCTTGAAAAGTTTGAAGAGATTGAACAAAATATTGGGCTATTTATTAAATGTGAGTCAAATCGGATTTGCACAAAAAAGTGCGCAAAAGTAAGCAGATTTATGGGGATTTTTTTGCCAAATAAATGCTTTAAATTTTGATAAGTACTAATGAAATAATTGTTTCTGTGAATGCTCTACCCCACTGTAACCACCCAAAAGTCTTTCTGTTGTAGATACTGCTGCGCCAACGATTGAAGCGAATCGGCAGTAATGCTTCGAACCGTCTGAACCAGTGTCTCAAAATTTTCAGGAGATTGGTACTCCACAATCTGGTTGCGCACCATATCTGAACTATTAATGGGGCCATCTAACCCGTTGAGTAACATACCTAAAATGTAGTTACGCACCATACTAAGTTCCTCTTCCGGGACAGGTGTTTCGCGGAGTTTTTTCAGTTCTCTGAAAATAGCCCGTACTGCGGCAGCCGACTTTTCTGGACTAACCTCCGTAGCGATATAGAGACAACCATCAAGCGCATAAGCATCCACAGAAGAGTAAATATTGTACGTGAAGCCCTTTTTTTCGCGAATGTTAGTCATCAGCCTGGAGCCAAAATAACCGCCAAGCAGCGTATTCAACACCACAAGCCCGTTGAAATCTGGATGAGTTCGGTCAAAAAGTTTGCGACCAATCTTTATAGCCGTCTGAAGCGAGCTTGGTAAAGGAACATGAACAGTATACGACGACGGTTTAAGGGCTGGCGGGTACTTTTCTTCCATTGAGGCCCCAATCCTCGTCATTGCTGTGCTGTTTTTTTGTCCAAGATGCTGATTTAGCATACCAAAAATTTCTTCATCAATACGCCCGCTGGCAAAAAGCAGGCAATTTGAGGGGGTATACCAAGTATCGAAAAAATGTTGAAGGTCTGCTCGTTGAATCGCTGTGTAATCCTCTGGCATAGAGTTATATCCATACGGATGGTGCTCCCCAAAGATTAGCTCGGTCACTTTTCTATAGGCTACAGTTTCTCCTTTTTCAAGTTCAACCAGCAGTTCTTGGATGTTTGTTCGGCGGAAATTTTCAAGCTCATCTTCGGGAAACGACGGCGACAGAAGCATTTCAGCAAAAGTCGGTATTACCTCGTGGGCATACTTTTTTAAGGAAAAAAGGACAAAGCTTGTGGTGTCTAAATTGGTGGGTATGGTCACGGATGCCCCATAAAAATCAAGATGTTCTGCGATTTCCGCGCCTGATTTTTGCAGCGTACCATCGCGCAAAAGTCTGGCTGTAGCTCGAGCGGCCAACCGCTTTTCTTCTTCCGGGCGTCCGGTGCGAAACACAGCCTCAATCTTTACAATCTCCTGCCCTGGAAAATCCAGTATGTAAACCGGAATTCCATTATCCAAGTACATTACTTCCGGTCGCGGCAGCGTAAGATGACTCACCTCATAGATTTCGGGGGCGGTTTTTCGGTTGAGCATTTTATGTGTTTGTGTTAATAAATGGGTGCTTTGGGGGCAAAGATTGCCAAGTTTTAGGCACGAGTGCTTAAACTACCCTGAATCCGAGTACAAAAAAGAGGGCAAAGGTAGATTTTCTTCGTTTTTTCCACAATTTGTTAATTTCTTTAAAAAAATACCCCACCATAAGCCGTTACTTTTGCTGTCTGATTTTCTAGCCCTTAGGCATTTAGTATTCTAAAACGCCCAAGACTCAAACACTCCTTTCGATGAAATTTAGCGTCTCCTCTTCTGAACTCCTTAAGCAAATCCAAATAGCCAATGGCGCCATCGGCTCCAACCCTGTGTTGCCCATATTGGAGGATTTTCTTTTCAAAATCGAAGACAAAAAACTTACAATTGCTGCCACAGATCTGGAAACTAGCATCTCCACGACCATTGAAGTGCTGGCTGACGACAATTTCTCGGTGGCTGTTCCCGCCAAAATTTTACTCGATACGCTTAAGGCCCTGCCGCAGCAGCCGATCACCTTCAATGTAAATCCAGAAAATTGGAATATTGAGATTACCTCCTCGTATGGTAAATATAAACTAGCAGGAGAAAACGGAGAGGAATTTCCAAATATTCCCGAACCAGATGGTGTAGATACGGTGAAAATTAATAGCAAATATTTGCTTGATGCTATAAATAATACGGTATTCGCTACCTCCGCTGATGAGCTTCGGCCCGCCATGACTGGAGTGTATTTCCAAATCGAAAATGACAAATTGACCTGTGTTGCCACGGATGCACACAAACTCGTGAAATACAGCACCCACCATCTCGCAGGTGAAGTAAGCACCACCTTCATAATACCTAAAAAAGCCTTAAACCTGCTAAAAAATGCCCTTCCAGGCGGAGAAGGGGTGGTGATTTCTTTCAATAAAGCCAATGCCTTTTTTGCCTTTGGTGGTATGAAACTTGTTTGCAGACTTATTGACGCCCGTTACCCGGACTACAACGCCGTCATCCCGATAGACAACCCAAACAACATGACAGCGAACCGCAGCGACTTCCAAAATTCGTTGAAGCGCATCGCCATTTATGCCAACAAAACCACGAATCAGGTGGTGTTTGAACTCACGGACAAAAGCTTGACGGTCAGTGCGCAAGACCTCGATTTTTCCAACGAGGCCACCGAGCAAATCCCCTGCACCTACAATGGGGCTCCTATGAAAATAGCCTTCAATGCCCGGTTTCTTGCGGAAATGCTTGGTATTCTAGATTCCGATGAAGTCCAGATGGAATTTAGCAGCCCAAGTCGAGCGGGCATCCTTACCCCCGTAGAAGAGAATAGCAATGACCGTGACATTTTGATGCTGGTAATGCCTGTAATGCTAAATAACTGAATTTGCCCGTTCCTAAGAACATTTACCAATACAAAAAGGCCCATTTTGCAGATTATGCAAAATGGGCCTTTTGTATTTTAGTCTTTTTTGTTTTTATTATTTTGTTTGGCCTTCTTAATTTGCCTTGCAGATAAACATTAATTTGTTTTAAGTGCTTTAAAACAAAAAATATTTTTTATAGAAATATGTCTATTCGCTTGTTTAGCCAGGAAGAATTTGGCACCTTTGTTACTGCTTTTGGGAAAGCAGACCTTAAATAGCTGGGAATTTTAATCGCATTCCATCCTGGCTATCTTATCAGTAGGGTATAATTCAACGATTTCGTGTATTTAGCATGCAACAACACACACCTTAACTGTGTTGTTTAAAGCAGCGTTAGTCCTTTTTCAACAGGTTATGTAAGCCCCCTTACTCCTGTTTGTAAAAGCACATCACAGTCTGCGCTAATTTGGTTTGTGTGGAGATTTGCACAATACCTTTGGAGAATCAGCTATCCATACAGCCCGCCAATTGAAAACGATTCATAAGCAAAAACAGCAAGCAGGATGACTCTACAGCAGCAAGCATTACAGCTAAAGGTGGTTTTCAGAGGCCGCCTTGAATTTGGTTCACAAAGAGCCTATGATATGGTGTTGAAGCACTGGAATACCCGTGTGGATACCTACTTCAAATCTGATGTCTTGTTCACAGCAGAGCAAATCTTCAGTGAAGAGGGCTACTCGCTCACCGTGCCTCAGCAAACACTAATGAGTTCACAAAAACGCTGGCGCAGTACTACTGCATTGCTCTACGAAGTAGCGCAATATGCCCTCGCAGGCAATGTTGGCGCGTGGTGGGTTGCTGGCGGTAAAGTACTTGATCAGCACCTTATTGAGCCCAAAACCGATAAGGTTGCGGTAACCGAATACCTGCGTGGTTGCGAACTCGTGCAGCAAGGCGGTATGGAGCAAGCTTCCGAAGCACTTACCAATGCCATCGAAAAATATGAGCGCAATGCACTTGCTTACGAACGTCGTGGTTATGTGAATTACAAACTTAAAAACTACAACGACGCATTGTATGACTTCACTAAAAGCATTGCGATTTATGCACACAACCCCGAGCCTTATTTTGGCCGTGGCAAGGTGAATATGCTGAAAAATGAGTGGGATAGTGCCATTCTTGATTTTCAGAATACCATTGACCGCTCGCTGGCTGTGCAACCCATTTACTGGTTGGCCCGCTTGCGCAAAGCGGATTGTCTCTTCCACGCAAAACGCTACGCTGCGGCAATAATTGAGCTAAAACTCTTCCTTCAACGCTCTTTCTCTGACAACGACCCAAATATTCGTTTCCGCCCAAAGGCTGAGTTCTTATTAGCGGAATGTGAGAAAATGGCGAAAGGTTAATCGTATCAAATTCCAAGTAAAAAGTTCCAAGTGGTCATTGTATCGCTTGGAACTTTTTGTTTTATAAATCAAGGCGTTACGGAGCGAAATATTCCCCAGATGCCCAAAATTTCTATTAAAAGCAAAACAACTGCGGCACCGATAAACCAGTGGAAATAGTCGGTGGTACGTCGAACGGTACTTACCTCGATTTTTGTTTTTTCGAGGCGGTCAATTTCTGCATAAATTGCCTCTAAATCTCGCGCTGAAAAGGCCCGGTAAAATTTACCACCCGTAGTAGCTGCAATTTCTTCCAACAACTGCGTATCAAATTTCATAAACCGAGGCGCAAATGAATAGGAACCATCCGGGTTTCGCTGCGCCGGCGACACCACCACACCCTCCGTACCAATTCCAACCGTATAAACTCGAACACCAAGTGTCTGGGCTATTTCTGCTGCTTTAAGCGGTGCAATATATCCTGCGTTATTTTCTCCGTCCGTGAGTAGTACCACAATTTTACTTCGTGAAGGACTGTCTTTTAACCGATTCACTGCAGTAGCCAGCCCCATTCCTATGGCGGTGCCATCATCCAAGCGGCCAACGGTTAGTTCGTTGATAAATGTTTGTACCACGCGGCGATCGGTTGTGAGCGGGCACTGCGTAAATGCTTCCGCAGAAAATGCAACGAGACCGATTCGGTCATGCGGGCGTTTGGCTACAAAATCCGCTGCAACGGTTTTTGCAACAGTAAGCCTATCCGGTTCAAAGTCTTTACTGAGCATAGACGGTGATATATCCATACTCAAGACAATGTCTAGTGCATCCGCTTTAATTTTTTCTTCCTCCCATTTACGTTGTGGCCGAGCCAAGGCAATAACCAACAAAAACAATGCAAGCCAACGCAACCAGGGAAGTTTACTGCGAATTTTTGTGCGAAAACTGGGGTTTTCCATCGGACTATTTGGCTGTGGCATTCGAAGCGAAATACCTGCGTCCCTTCGCCTGATTAGCCACGCAAGGGGTACAAACAGCAAGAGCCAAAAAGGATCGGCGAGGGTCATTTATTGGGGGGTTGGTGATTTGGGGATTTGGGGATTTGAGGACTGCTGCTGGGGTGGGTTTTGGGGTTCTATCGCGGTGCTTGTTTCCAGGATGATTTTTTTCGCAAGCTCCAAAGCCTCCGTATGGAAGGATTCTGGCGGGATTATTTTGGCAAATTTGGCCAAATCAGCTTGTTCAAGCAGTATTTGGAGTTTTTGGGTCATCGAATCATCAATGTCTCTGTTTTTTAAATACCCAAGCGTCTCCTCCGTCGTGGATTCCAGTGCGGGAATCCTAAACCTTTTTTCCAAATATTCTCGAAGAATATAGGTGAGCTCTGCGTAGTGTTCTTTCACAAAACCATGGACGGTCAGTTGTTTTTGAGTAAGCACATTCAGTTTTTTCAGGGCAAGTTCGCGTGGGGGAATTTCAAAATTCTGGCTTTGGATTTTGGCTTGTGCTTTGCGTTTTACCAGCCAAAATAACAGACCCAGAATGGCCAACACAAGCAAAGCGCCCAACACCCCAGGCAAAGTATCCGTCCAATCCGATGGTTCGCGATGGATCTCTTTAATGTTAGCCATATCGTTCAGGTCGTCAGGTGAAGGGGTGGCTGTCACGATAACCTGGAGTGGATTAGCATAAATTGTATCTCCATTTCGGAGTGCGACGGGCAGCGGTGGGATTAGTATTGAATCCGCATCGAAAAAAAGAACCGTGAGTGTTTTACTGATAAACTCACCGTCTTTCTGCCATGCTGTTTGATTTACAATGTTTTGTTGTGGCAGGAAACTTTCCCAAACCTCAAAATTTAAAGTGTCCGGTTTACCCAAGGTAATCGGGAGGCGTAAATGGAAGACGAGCGGATTCCCGGTTTCAACATGATTACTGTCAGCACTAAGTTCCACTTGGGCATTTACAGGCGGTACTAGGCAACAAATAGCAAATAGAATTGATGCTATCGGCATTCTTGCCAATAGAAAATATTTGATCGGGAGGCTGTTTTTTAAGGTAATCCGCTTCATTTTTTTGCCCGTTTTTCAAAAAAATGCAATAGTGCTGAAGCATAGGGTTCCGCGGTTTGGAGGCTCAAAAAGTCTGCTCCTGCCCGCCGAAATGCTGCAATAGCATACGCAAGGTTTTCATCAAATCGTTGGGTGTAAGCGCGACGGAGTTGAGGGTCGGTCGTATCCAGCCAAGCTTGTGCTCCAGACTCTGCTCCACGAGTTCGGAGAAGTCCTATGTCGGGCAAATCTCGTTCGCGCTCATCCCAGCAATGAACACCAACACAATCATGTCGACGGGCAAGTGTTCGCAGTAGAACATCATATCCTGTTGCCAAAAAATCAGAGAGAATGAAGCATACACTCTTCTTTTTCAATACATTACGCGTAAATTGAATCGCCGCAGAAAGATCCGTACCTCGCTCATTCGGTTGCACATTGAGCAATTCTCGTATAATGCGAAGCGTATGTTGCCTGCCTTTTTTGGGGGCGATATAAAGTTCGGGCTGATTGGAAAAAATCAGTAAGCCAACCTTGTCGTTGTTCGAATCGGCACTGAATGCCAGCAGCGCGCAGATTTCAGTGAGCAGCTCTTGTTTCCACTGCCCACTTGTACCAAAAAAGGAAGAGCCGCTTACATCCACAAGCAGCATTACTGTCAATTCTCGCTCCTCTTCATATACTTTAATGTGAGGATCTCCAGTTCGGGCAGTCACATTCCAGTCAATGTCGCGCACGTCATCACCAAACTGATATTGCCTTACCTCACTGAAAGACATTCCTCGTCCTTTGAACGCGCTGTGATACCCTCCAGTGAATAGATTACGCGTTAGTCCACGGGTTTTGATCTCGATTTTGCGTACTTTCTTGATCAATTCTTCCATTTTACCCGCCGTAGCCTCGGCGAAGGAGGGTTTACTCGTTTTACCCGCCGTAGCCTAGGCGAAGGTGGGTGCCCAAGCTAACAAAGGCAAATACGAGTTTATTTCAAAATCGTAGACGAATCAATATTACTTGTCCCTGTTACCAAGGTCTTGCCTACTCTAGCCCAGCTAAAAATGCCTCCAGCTAATTCATAGACTCTTTTGAATCCGAGTTTAGTCATTTTTTGAGCAGCGATTAGACTAAGCGAGCTGTCTTCATCGTATACAATAACCGGGTTTTCAACACCCAGTCTCCTAATCCGTTGCGAAAAGTCTGGAGCATCCACTGAACAATTCATGGAACGAAAAATATGACTGGTTCGGAACTGCATTTCAGTGCGTACATCTATGATTGGGATATTGGGATATATCTTTTTAAGCGAATCCAGTTCGAGTGGCCAAATACGTATGATAGAAGAATCTTGCAGACTACCCGCCAGCCCCGTCATTTTGGGAGCAGGCTGGTTTTGGCAAGAAAAAAGGTAAAAAATCGCTAAAAGTGCGATAAAATATAACTTGTACATGGTTTAAAGTTCAAACTTCAAGATCAACCCAGGTTTATTTATCCCGTTTATCCCCACCCTGATCTGTTTTGGGGTTACTGCTTCCACCCGGCCCCTGGTTTTTATTCTGGTTTGATGGCCGGTTTTCCTGTTTTGGACGATCGCCCTGTCGTTGTTCTGGTCGACTTTGAGGGTTCCCGCCTTGTTGAGGCCGATCATGACGCCTTGGGGCTTGGTCCTGGCGTCTACCTTGAGTCATATCATTTTGCGAAGCTTTTTCAACTGCTGCCGCAGCAGATTCAGAACGGTCGCGGTTTTTATTCCGACTCTTTTTCCGCTTGTTCCGTTTCTCCATAGGCAGTTGAATAACGTCATGCACATTTTCGAAATCCGGTTCTGCCTCTTCGGGTTCATCCGCTTCCACCGTGGGCGCCATCGCGAGAATCTCATCCAAGCTGCCAGGAAGTTTACCCGATTTAATTAAGTCAAGCGCTTCCCAAATTTGGTCTACATGGATGGGGTAAAATTTGCCCCGATCTTCGGCATAAGTATAAAACATCAGCCGTTTGAACACGTCTGTTTTAATCAAAATAGCCAAACCTGCATTGGTTTTCAGTCGCTCAGCACGATCAGGAAAATCTTCAAGTGCATCAATGTACGTGTCCAGCTCATAGTTGAGGCAACATTTTAAGCGGCCACACATGCCGGAAAGCTTGGTCTGATTAATCGCGAGGTTCTGATAGCGGGCGGCGGTGGTGTTTACACTTTTAAACTCTGTAAGCCAGGTGGAGCAACAAAGTTCGCGGCCACAATTGCCCAGACCGCCAATACGGGCAGATTCTTGCCGAGCGCCAATTTGCCGCATTTCCACCTTTACTTTGAAATCGCGGGCATAATGGCGGATAAGTTCGCGAAAGTCTACACGGCCATCTGCCGTATAGAAAAACGTGCATTTACGCCCATCGCCCTGAAATTCGACATCGCCAATTTTCATGTTCAAATCCAGTGATCGGGCAATGGCGCGGGCATGAATAAGAATATCGCGTTCTTCTTTGCGTACCTCGTCTAAACGTTCAAGATCTCGCTCGTGCGCTACACGAACCACCTGTCCGAGCCGAGTGTCTTGACGAACACGTTTTCGTTTCATTTGCATACGCACAAGTTCGCCTGTAAGCGTAACCGTGCCGACATCGAAGCCGCCGCCGGTGGCTTCTACCACGACCCAATCACCTGTAGTTGCGCGGGCCTGCTGCGGATTTTTGAAAAACTCTTTGCGTGAGCCGTTTTTGAAACTGACCTCTACAGCATCGAAAGGTCGCGGATCCGCGATTCCTTGTGCTGTTATCCAGTCGTATGTATTGTGGCGGTTACAGCCGCCTGTTGAACAGCCGCCATTTGATTTGCAGCCTTTTGTGCTATCTTTTCCTGTAGAGCAGGAGCATCCGGTACATCCCATAATATTTAGAAGCAGTGGTTTTACTTAACTTGTAAAACCGCCACTGTAGTTTTTGCTACCTCGTTTGATACGAGATTGGTTTGACTTTTTGCGCTCGGCCATAAAAGGCTTGCGCTTGATTTTGGATTTAGGAACACCGCTTATTTAGAATGATAACGTTGTTCTGTAACAGCAAAAGTAGCAATGCTTAATCCAGATTTTTTAGATTTTAAAAAAGTTCTCATTTCTTCCAAAAAGTATGGCCTCGTTTTGGGCTCATGATAGGATTAAAAGTAGCCCAATAGTCAGGCAGATTCCAATCATAATGCCAAAATAACGCTGCAGACTAGGTTTGAACATCCGCAGTACGCCCCCGATAAACACACTTGGGAGGGCCATACCAAGAAAGACCATACCAATTACTTTTTGGGTGATTTTGCCGTCGTTGAATTGGTAAGCCACGGCGTATTCTCCTATCCCGACGAGTAGGGTAAGCCCTAGCACAAGGGCAAGTTTTTTCCAAGAAAAACTGTTCGATTCCATCGTTCAAGAATTGGTTTGGGCTTTCATAATTTGGTGCATCTTAATAGAGGTATCCAAGAAAAGAATTTTTGGGTTGGCGTTCCGCTCTATGTAAAAAATATTGTCGTTCAGCAGTCCAACAATTTGTGCAATCTTTTCAAAATCAAGCACTTTAGCCATATTTTGGGCTGTTGCAAGTTCTTCTGGGCGAAGACGCATAGTTACACTTCCTGTACTGACCAAGGATAGCATTTCGCGCAAAAAGTGCAGCCCATAGTGCAGAAACTGCTTTTGGTTTTCACGACCTAATTTGGCAAATTCTTCGGTCCAGCGCACCATTTCCACCGCATTTCCACGCCAACATTTGCGTAGCCAATCCAGCAGAAGTTGTGCATCATCTGTGACCGGTGCGTCCGCTGCTGTCAGGGCAGCGCCATAATCGCCGCCACTGAGAAAAGCTATTTGCCTGGCTCGATCAAGGCCGATTCCGCGTTGTCGAACCAAGCCCAGGGCGACTTCTTCATCTGAGAGTGGATCCAGTTTTACCAATTGGCAACGGGAGAGGATAGTATTCAGGATGAGATCCTGGTTTTCGGCTATAAGCAAAAAAATAGTTTGGTCTGGTGGCTCTTCAATCAGTTTAAGTAGCCGGTTTCCTTCCTTGCCAAGGTATTCAGGCAGCCACATCACCAAGATTTTGTAGCGACCCTCAAAGGCTTTTAAGCTGAGTTTTTTTAGGATGGCGTTGCATTCTTCCTTGTTGATATTTCCCTGTTTATTATCTGCGCCAAGCCGCTGAAGCCATGTGTTGACATCTGCGTAAGGTGTTTCGGATAAAAACAAACGCCACTCTTTTAAAAAATCGGTGCTGACAACATTGGTTCCTACGGCTGGGAATGAAAAGTGGATGTCTGGATGGGCAAAATGGGAAGCCTTTCGGCAAGCGGAACACTCGCCACAGGGTTGGAATTTGGCTGCTTGATGGTTAGTGATGGGTGATGGGTCTTCCTCGAATAGCCCTCCCGATTCCGCTTCTGGGCCACTTTTAAATTGTTCGCACTGGAGCAATTGCGCAAATGTCGTGGCCAGCGCAAGCCCGCCTACGCCTGTTGGAGAAAGGAAAAGCAAGGCATGTGGCACGCGCTCGCTTGAGGCCAGGGATGCCAGAAAATCTTTTGTGCGTTGTTGGCCTATTAATTCTTGCATAATTTTGGGAAACCCATGGAACAATAACTTGCTTCTTAAAGTAATGGTCTGCTTCAGCTCCTTCTTAAACGGAGGCACAAGATAAGGTCTTACTTTATGTTGATTTGACAAAAAACTGCTTGGAAAAAGCGGACTCACCGTAAGTTTGCCCAATATTTTTTACACGCTTGTTCAACGTGCTAAAATACTCACCTTGAGACAATGGGCTTGTACAAGAGCCTTAGTACTAAATCAAAAATTATGGAACTCCTCGGTATCGGTTCTCGCGTCAAACACCCCGCTTATGGCGATGGGGCAGTTGTCCGCCTACATGTGGCGGCTTACGAAGTTTGCTTTATGCAATTTGGGCTCAAAATGGTCGGCAAAGACTACGCCAGCTGGCAAGTGATAGAACGTGTCACGCCAGAAGAAGCGGTATCATTTACCGAAGCAGAGCAATCACTTGTACGCATTTTGAAGGCTTGGTCTGGTTTCGGTCTCGAAATCGTGCCGCTGGGTGAACGCTGGAAAAACGGCAAAATGATCTTGCAAGCCGATGGAATCCAACCAAAAGAAGTGCCTATTGACGCTTTTTTCCACAAAATTGTGATGATGCGCGACCGTTTACGGGTACTCGAGCAGGGAATTAATGCCCACAAAAAACTCGACGACGAAGACAAAGTAAATCTCCAGCAATACATTACCCGTTGCTATGGAAGCATGACTACTTTTAATGTCTTGTTCAAAAATAAAGAGGATTATTTTGTGGGCGAAGGAGGCAAAGAGTAAGCTGCGGGACGCTCCGGCTAATCTGACAAAGTAGAATTAGTCGTGTTGGAAAGTCCTCTTAAGGACAAATCAGCGACAAATAAAGCTTCGGCAAACCCTTTTGCATTTTTCATGTTTTGGCTTGTTACATTTGCACCCAATTATGGAAAAAGTAAAATGCCTCATTATTGGCTCTGGTCCCGCGGGTTACTCAGCAGCCATATACGCCGCTCGCGCTGGCCTCAATCCCATGCTCTACACTGGCCCTCAGCCTGGTGGGCAACTCATGATCACCAACGATGTTGAAAACTACCCTGGCTATCATGAGGGTCGAAACGGACCTGAAATGATGGAAGATTTCCGCAAACAAGCCGAACGTTTTGATACGGTGATTCGAAACGAAATGATTGTGAAGGTGGATTTCACCGGGCCAATACATAAAGCCTGGAGCGAAGGGGGAACCGAAATTCATGCATCAACCATCATCATCGCAACTGGAGCTAGTGCTAAATGGCTAGGCATTCCTGGGGAGCATGAGTTGGAAAACAAAGGGGTTTCAGCCTGTGCTGTTTGCGACGGGTTTTTCTTCCGCAAGCAAAAAGTCGCCATCGTAGGTGGCGGGGATACCGCTGCAGAAGAAAGCACTTATCTAGCCAAAATCTGCTCAGAAGTACATCTGATTGTACGTCGAGACGAAATGCGCGCTTCTAAAATCATGCAAGAACGCGTATTAAATACCCCTAACCTGATTGTGCACTGGAATACCTCCCCGGAAGAAGTTCTCGGAGATGATGGTGTAACTGGCGTTCGGCTTCGGAACAACAAAACAGGCGAGCTCAGTACTTTGGAGGTTACCGGTTTCTTTGTAGCCATTGGCCACAATCCAAATACGGATATTTTCAAGGGCTGGCTTGAACTCGATGAGACGGGCTATATCAAGGCTGTACCTGGTCGCACGTTCACCAATATCCCTGGAGTTTTTGCTTCTGGCGATGCCCAAGATAAAATCTATCGCCAAGCCGTTACAGCCGCTGGAACGGGTTGTATGGCGGCATTGGATTCGGAGCGGTACTTGGTGGAGACTGGGCTTTAAATTTACACCTCCAAGATATTCGACCCAATTACCCATCGACTATCGCCAATTCGGTGCCAGCCATTGCTACTCGTTTCGAATATACTGACCAGAGCCCCTTGTTTTAATTCGCCGACTTTGGCATTGGTAGTAGCTGGCCCGGTTCGTACATTAAGGAAGGTAGAGGTTACTTTCCCTTTCCTAATAACTGGTGCAGGGGCTCCATTGGAGGCAATTACTTGAATAAAGTCGGCACTGACAAATTGCCCTTGCCCAATTTTCCAGAATCTCCCTGATTTTTCCAACAGGTTCACAATGTCTCCTCGGTGCAGTTCTGCCACTTTTGGGTTCGAAGTGCTTGGTCCTGTGCGAACATTTAAGAATTTGGAGGTCACTTTGCCTCGCTGCGTTGCTGGTTGCCCTGCTCCGCCACTGTTTCCACTTCCGGAACCTGAACTAGGATCTGAACCCTGTCCACTTCCAGTATTTCCACCTTTTCCGGCGGCTAACTTAACCGCACGAAGGGCATTGAGCCGGCCAAACCCTAGTTTTGGTGACCGGCCATTGCCGTCATATCCGCTTCCAATCTTGTCTGCCGAGCGGCGTAAAATATCTTTGATTTCATTTAAGGTAAGGTCTGGATTGGCAGAAAGCATTAACGCACACACGCCTGCTGTGAGTGGAGCAGCACTTGATGTACCCCCAAATCGGCTGGTATAAGCGTGTGCCAGTGAATTGCCGTTGGCACTCACCGTTGCAGTGGTCACCCCTACACCATCATTGCCATTAGTGGGCGCGCAAAGGAAGGCATTCGTGCCAAAAAAGGTATAACTAGAAGATTCGTCCAGGCTATTTGAAGCTGTAATACACATCAAATCGGGGTGGGCAGCGAAGTCGCTAATCTGGCGTGGCAAATTGTTAGAAGCCGGATTAGCATTGCCTGCCGCAATAAAAACTGGTATGCCTTTACCATTTCGACCTTCCCGAACAACCCGACTGATGTAATTGGAGACATAAGTGGAAAGCGGAACAGGTTTAGGAAAACCAATGCTACAGGAAATGATATCTGCACCATTCAACAGTGCATGCTCAAATGCTTTTTGGATGGCATCGTCAGAGAGGATATCCAGTTTGATCGGGATAATACGGGCGTTTGGGGCGGCTCCGAGCACGCCTTGCGCATCCCAGGCTCCTGCGGCTACAGCAGCGCAGGAAGTACCGTGGCTAAAAACACCAAAAGTCCCATCGGATGCCTGAAACCATGGCGATACGTCAGCACTGCGATTGGCGGCGTTGAAAGTATTGCGGATTTTGGTGCCGTCGCCACGAAGCGCTGGGTGGTCAGTATCGAACCCGGTATCAATAATAGCAATTTTAATCGCTTTTGATCCAAGTCCTTGCAATTCTGCCCAGGCCGCTCGCACTTTGGCATCTGCCCCTTTTTTGAAATGTTGAGTGCCAAAAACTGCATTGGGAATATCAATGATTGGAATCTGCCCCCCTGAATTTTCGTGATGCCATTGGCTATTGATGAACTTGCCTGTGGGTGCTGAAAAATCATCGCCAGCCACTGGTTTTGACAAAAACTCTGGCTCGGCGATTTTAACAATGCGGTTTTTTTGCAGCAACATGGCACACTTCACTGGATTAGGAGAATCTGGAGTGGTGCTAACCCGATAGGCCTCTGAGCTTACAACTTGGCGCACATTGAGGTTCAGTTCCTCCAACGCGGCCTGTTGTTTTTCGTAAGCGGTTCCGGGTTTGAACTCAATATAAAGATACCCTGTTGGGATGAATGGAGCATCGTCTTCTCCATCTACAATCCAAATGTGCGTGCCGACCGAAATTTCCGGTTTTAACCGCAAAGCATCAAGTTTCTGGTCAATGCCGCGTGCTGATTTTACGAGTTCAAAATCCCGTATATGTTCGGGTTCAGCAGCATTTTTTCGTTTTGTCGCACGCTTCATTCCTGAAGTATAACGCACGGCAACCTGAGTTTTACTTTTACTCAGATTGATAGTTTCACCTCCAAATTTGAATGAGGCTTTGTTTGTTTTTTTTGTTGCCATGATTTAGGATGGAGGAGTATTGAGTTGTAAGTAATTGATTTTAAAGTTAAAAGCAATGCGTTTAAACAAGCCAATTTGAAACTTTCCCCTTTTAAATTGAAGCTATATTATCGCACCTTATATGCTTTGTTAACCCGATCCATTTCGCGCTTATTTTCACGGTCTTTGATGGTTTCGCGTTTGTCAAATGACTTTTTACCTCTGGCCAAACAAATGGTCAATTTAGCAAAACCACGTTCGCTGAAAAAGATTTTGAAGGGCACAATGGTTGAGCCTTTTTCCTTGATGCCGCGTTCCAGCTTGCGCATTTCCGGGCGGCGGAGCAGCAGTTTTCGGTTTCGGCGAGGAAGGTGATTTGCATCTGTACCATATTTATATTCAGCCACATATAGATTTCGGATCCAGAGTTCACCCTGGTCAAAAATACAATACGCATCAGAAAGGTTAGCGTTGCCATCTCTGATACTTTTAACCTCGGTTCCGGTGAGCATAATTCCTGCGTTGAACTCCTGCACAAAATGGAATTCGTAAATCGCCTTACGGTTCAAAATCTCAATCTTCGCTTTCTTCTTCTCTTTTGACATGTCTAAAATTATGTGCAAATGTAGTGAATAACAGGCTATTGGACATTTGGATGTTCTCCGTTTTTGTAAAGTGAAATTCCTTCCAAAATCACTCTGCAAGCAAACCTGATTTCTTCTTCGGAAATGGTGAGCGGTGGCGCAATGCGCAAACTATGATCGTTAAACAAAAACCAATCGGTGATAATTCCATGATCCAAGCAATATAGAATCACAGATTGCACTTTATCTGCTGTACCCAAATCGACAGCAAGCCAAAGTCCTGCGCTGCGGAGTTCCTTAATGGCTGGATGAACGAGCAGGCTTTTAAAAAGGGCCTCTTTTACAGGCACTTTGGCCAACAAATCGCTTTCGAGTAAAATTTTTAAGGTAGCTAACCCAGCCGCAACACACACCGGATGGCCCCCAAAAGTGGTAATATGTCCCAATACCGGCTTGTGCGACAAGTTTTGCATGAGCTCCCTGCTAGCTACAAATGCCCCAAGCGGCATTCCGCCCCCAAAACCTTTTGCAAGCAATAATATATCCGGCACGATGCCATATTGTTCAAAAGCAAAAAGGTGCCCTGTGCGGCCCATCCCGGCCTGAATTTCGTCCAAAATCAACAGTGCCCCTACCTCATCGCATCGTTTGCGCAGTGCTAAAAGCCAGCCTGGATCCGGAGCAATCACCCCGGCTTCGCCCTGAATGGTTTCGACCACGACCGCCGCCGTTTGTTGGTCAATCTGATGCAATTCTAACGTTTCATTAAATCCAATGTGCTCAATACCGGGGAGCAAGGGCTGGAATGCTTCTGTAAAATCTTTTGGCCACATCAAACTCGCCGCGCCCTGTGTACTGCCATGGTAGGCGTTTCGACAAGCCACAAATTTTGAGCGCCCCGAAGCGCGTTTGGCAAGCTTCATGGCGCCTTCAGCAGCCTCCGTTCCAGAATTTGTAAAATAAACCGAATCTAGTTCTTTGGGTAGGTTTTCAGCCAACAATTGAGCCAGTAGCACTTGTGGTGTAAGAATAAATTCTCCATACACGAGGGTATGCCAATATTTGTCAAGTTGTTGTTGCACCGCATTTTGCACCTGCGGATGACGATGTCCCAATACGCTGGGTCCAATGCCTGCAATTAGGTCTAGCCAACGCTGGCCTTGGAAACCATACAACCAACAACCCTCTGCGCGCTCAATTTCCAGGGCAAGCGGGCTAGGGGAGGTCTGCGCCACATGACGAAAAAAAAGAGATCGAAGTTTGGCGGTTTTATGCGTTTGCATCACTATTTTTTTTGAGAACAATTTATTCCACCCATATTTGCGGGGTCGTGCAAAGTTCGGTTAACAAACGGGGATACAATAACTTGTTGATCCCTTATCAGAACAAGCTTCGATGAATATCGTTTAGCATCTATACTCATGACTGCTCGTACACTCATCGCCCATGACATTCCCGCACTTACCGTTGAACAAACGGGGCGCGAAGCATTCCACATGCTCAACGACTATCATGTGAAGCATCTGCCTGTGGTAGATAATGGAAAACTAGTCGGCTTACTGTCGGAAGAAGACATTTTCAACCATAAATTGGCCAGCCCACTCAGCGAACATGATTTTTCGGTGATGCCGCTGTTTCAAGTGCATGAGAGCAAACACATTTTTGAGATTATAAAAATTATGGGCGACCATCGACTTACGGTAATTCCGGTAGTTGATGCAGAAGGAAAATATCTTGGCTTGGTGCAGCAAAATGACGTGTTGCGGTATTTTGCCCATACCGCCTCCCTAACCGAGCATGGTGCGGTGCTGGTTTTGGAAATGCCTAGACGTGACTATGCGCTTTCTACCATCGCGCGCATATTTGAGGAGGAAAAAGTAAATATTCTTAGTGCATTTGTCACCTCCTTGCCCAATCCAGAGCAAGTGGAACTAACCTTAAAACTGGATCGCCACGATCTTTCGCGCGCTATGGCTTCGCTCGAACGCCATGAATTTGAAGTAAAAGAAACTTTTGGCGAAACGGATCGGAGCGAACTTTTACGCGATCGGTACGATGCGCTGATGCATTATCTGAACGTATAGGCCGAAATTTATTTCTCCATTACTTCCACCTCCTATATTGTCGAAATAAATTTCGCCCTACTTTATGATGCAGTCCTTCTGGCATTTAGAAAACATTGATGTAACCCACCTGCTTTGTCCCACGAAGTTGGGCTCTGAAGTAATGATGGCACAGCATACCCATTGCAGTTTTAAAAAAGGCGAAGCCGTTTATGTACCACAGGATCTTTCTGATCGGATTTTTTTTATCACAGCAGGACAGGTAAAAATCTCGGTGATGAATGAGGACGGCAAAGAAATTACCAAAGTTATTTTGGGGCGAGGTGAAGTGTTTGGTGAGCTGGCCGTGCTGGGTGAACAGCATCGACATGACTTTGCCACAGCACTAGAAGATACGGATACTTGCGTGGTGACGCTTGATGAGTTGCGGGGCTTAATGCGCGATCGTTCAGAACTTAACTTGTTCTTTATGAAGATCTTTGGTGGCCGACAACTGGAAATGGAACGCCGCCTTGAATCGCTTGTTTTTCGGGATAGCAGAAGTAGAATTGTAGAATTTTTGGTCAATATAGCACGATCAAAAGGGCAACGTGTTGGCTATGAATGGGTGGTTCGAAAACCCGTGACCCACCAGGAAATTGCCAATTTCACCGCCACCAGTCGTCAAACCGTAACCACAACCCTAAATGACCTGCGTTTTAAAAAACTACTCACCTTCAATCGTTCGAGATTGCTGGTTCGAGACTTAGAAAAACTCTCAGAAGAAATTAAGTAGCGCGAATCCTTCCTTTCAAGCAATAAAGATTGATTTTTGAAAAAAGATCCGCTTAAAAACTAAGAAAACGAAAGACTATTTATCCAAAGTACAAACGTCTTACCTTCGCCCCATGTCGCGCTCAAACAAATACGTTTGCATCCACGGGCACTTTTACCAGCCCCCCCGTGAGAATGCTTGGCTTGAAACGGTAGAACAACAAGAATCCGCTCACCCTTTCCACGATTGGAATACACGCATCAATCATGAGTGCTATGCCCCCAATGCGGCAGCTCGCATCATGGATGCAGAGGGTTGGATTGTTAAAATCCGCAACAACTACAACCGCATCTCCTGGAATTTCGGTCCTACACTCCTATCCTGGCTGGAAGAAAATGATGCAGATACCTATTCCATGCTGCTCCGAGCGGATAAGCGGAGTCGGGAACTCTTTGGTGGCCATGGTTCCGCGGTTGCACAGGTGCACAGTCACTTAATTATGCCGCTATGCAATGCACGCGACAAGGTGACGCAGGTCAACTGGGGTATTCGTGATTTTGAAAGGCGTTTTGGCCGTTATCCAGAAGGTATTTGGTTAGCTGAAACAGCCGTTAATACGGAAACACTAGAAGTGCTAGCTTCTCACGGAATTCAGTACACCATTCTTGCTCCTCGCCAAGCCAAAGCCATTAGGAAATTAGTTGACAATTCAAGCACTGTTTTACCCGCTGATGGCACTAGTGTAGCGCCGCTACCTTGGAACAATGTAGATGAAGAGAGTATTGATACCCGACAGCCTTATTGGTGCCTTCTTCCCAGTGGGCGGCGCATTGCTCTGTTTTTTTACCATGGAAAAATAGCGCAAGAAGTTGCTTTCAATGGGCTTTTGAATAGTGGAAAGACTTTTTCGAAGCGAATCACCGGAATTTTTGATGAAAACGATGAAGCGCAGCTAGCCAATATCGCAACTGATGGTGAAAGCTACGGCCATCACCATCGGTACGGGGAAATGGCGCTTGCTGACTGCCTGAATTATGTGGCAGACAATAACCTTGCTACCCTCACCAACTACGGTCAATTCCTGGAGCTTCATCCGCCAAAATGGGAGGTTCAAATCCATGAAAATTCGTCCTGGAGTTGTGTGCACGGTATTGAACGTTGGCGCAGTGATTGTGGGTGTAATTCTGGAAAACCAGGTTGGCATCAACGCTGGAGAAAACCACTACGCGATACACTTGATTGGCTCCGCGACCAGCTTGCCCCAATTTTTGAGCGCGAAGGGGCTCGACTGCTTCGCGACCCCTGGGCTGCTCGCAACGATTATATTGAGGTGATGCTCAATCGTTCCGACTCTGCTGTGAAAGCTTTTTTGAAAAAACACGCAAGGCGCGAACTCAGCCATTTAGAAAAAGTGATCGTGCTGCGTCTGCTTGAAAGTCAACGTTTTGCGGTACTGATGTACACCAGTTGCGGGTGGTTTTTTGACGAAATATCGGGCATAGAGACCAATCAGATTTTGCAGTACGCGCTTCGAACGATGGATTACACCTTCGATGTAAGTGGGCAAGATTTGCTCCCGGAATTTACCCGTCGATTGGCTGCAGCACCTAGCAATGTACTCCCCAATGGTGCCGAAAGTTTCCTTAGAAATGTGGTGCCTACCCGCGTTACATTGGAGCGCGTGGCCATGCATTTTGCGGTCGCATCACTGTTTGAGGATGACCCGGAAAAGCTAGACTTATTCAATTACACGTCTGCCGTGGAGTTTTTTGAAAAAATTGAGGCTGGCAGGCCCCAATTTGCAGCAGGGCGGCTTCGTATTCGCTCCCGGCTCAGCCACGCCGAAAAGACCTTCTGTTTTGCTGTGTTGTATATTGGACAGCAACATATTATCGGCAACATCAGCGGCGAGATGCTTCGGTCTCAGTTTGAAGAAATGTACGCACGTACCAGCCAGGCCTTCCGTACCGCGAATATGGGGGAGGTAATCGGTGCGTTGCAAGAATACTTTGGCCCAGAAAAATTTACCCTGACAAGTCTTTTTGCCGACGAGAAAATTAAAATTATCAACACCATTACCGATTCAAGCCTTGCGGTAGCTGAAGCTACTTTTCGCGATGTATTCAATGATAATTACCAACTTATGACTGGTATCGAGGAGGCAAAACTTCCTCTGCCATCCACCTGGCTCAATATTGCTTCCTATGTACTAAACGCAGATTTGCTTAATTTTTTCGAGGGAAATGACGTGCTGGACACGCGTAACCTGCGCCGAATATCTGCTGATATTGAAAGGTGGCACATCAAACGCCCGGATGAGGAAACCCTGAACTTGGCAATCGGAGAACGTGTATTCCGCGAAATCGAGAAAATCGGTCTCGACGAATCTTCCCTTCCGCGCGTACGCTGGCTCGCCGATGTCCTCTCCATTGTGCAAGAAAAAGGGCTAAAACCAAGCATTTGGCGCAGCCAAAATGTATTTTATCTACTCACCAAAGGATTGCGAAAAGGGCTTTGGGTCTTTGTCAATAAGGAATGGGAGGCCGAATTTGAACGTTTGGCCACGTTGTTGAAAGTTCGGTTGAAGTCATGAGTTTTGTTTTTAACCACAATAAGCACAAAAGGACATAATTTGGTATTTTATGTTCTTTTGTGCCTTTTGTGGTTAAAAACGAAACTCAATTCTGCCCAATCCGCACCATTTTCCGTACCGCGGTTTTCGTAGGCGTTTCTAATTTATAATACAAAACGCCCGCTACACTGAGTTCAGCCAAATCAATTTCCACTGTATTCAGCCCGGACTGGAAATCGCCCGATTTCGACCAAAGCAGCTTTCCATTTCCATCAAATACGGTGAGAACTGCCGAACTGGGCTCAGGGAGTTGGAATGTAATGGCGGTTTTTTGTGCGAAAGGATTGGGCTGGTTTTGGAACAACTCGAAGGATGCACTTGGGTTGCCAAATCGAAGTGCCAGATGCTGTTTAGTGCTTGGTTGATGTATGGATTGGTATGCCTCTGCTTGGGTTATTTCATTACTAAGTAGGAGTAATTCACGAAGAGAACCTGTTTTTTGTGCTTTTACCTTCAGGCCAAAATTGGCTTGTCCACCTGTTTCCCAAGCCATGGTCAGCAGGGATTTTTGCGGGAACAAGGCAAAGTTTTCTTTACTCATTTGCTCTCCGGGTAGGATTTCCAGAATTTCCAAGCCATCTGTTTCCAGCGTAAACTGGCAACCTTCTAGCCGTTCGGACGCACTGAATTTCAATTCAATGATTTCCCCTACTTGTACATCCCTTTCTTCGGTGTCAAAGTAAACGGTTCCCGCAAAGCGCTCTTTTGTGGTTGCGTTGAAGTTGGGTACAGAAGTATTATTCACATCACCGATTTTCATCCCGATGAAGTTGTACGGTTTAGGACTATCGACTTGAATGGTATCCGGGAAACCCGTCTGGAACGGATTTAATGGATTTGGGAAAACAAAACTGGAATCCACAAAACGCCAACTTTTATTGTTAGGCAAAAAGGCATTAATACCCAGGATGAGTTTGCGCAGTTCTACAACGTCAAATGTGGTGACGCTACCTGATTTATTGGCATCGGCACAGACCATTTTATAGGGTGAATTCAAGGGCTCAACCCCGAGTATATGCTTGGAAATCAAAACTAAATCAAAGGTTGTTACGCCATTGAGCGGGTTGTCTGTTTTTTCGGGGATGATGTCAAAATCGGAACTTAAGGGTAGGTTATTGGGTATCTTATAATAGCCGAGACTATCTGTAAAAATCAAGGGTGCAAATGGCGGACAGAATGAGCAATTATCTCCTATTTTAATGCCTACATCTGAAATTCCTACACCCAATTCTGTGATTACTCTACCCGTTGGATTTGAAATACAATTTCCCAAATTATCTTGCACAAACACATTCGTCACACACTTATCGGCATTGCCTGTTTTGTCAATCGCCCAAAGTTCAACGCATTGCATACCTGTATCTGGACAGGCATAGAGAATTGAAGTATTTGGGTTACCGTTGGCATCCAAAGGAAAGCCTGTTCCGAAACCACAGTTTCGAATGGCAAACCGAATTTGATCAGCTGGCGTACAATTATCCTCTGAAAAATCCAAAAAGTCACTGGGGTGAAAAACATTAAACCCGACAGGAAGTATATTGACACTCAAATCGGGCTGGCAAACCACCGTAGGCACTTTGCAATCTTTTATACTGAAAGTATTCTCGTATTCTTTATTGTTGCCGCAGTTATCCGTGATGAACCACTTGATCTTGTGGGTTCCGTGCGGGAGTTCTGGTGCAAAATAGGTATTCTGCTGCTGTTGACTGTTCCAACGGACTCTGGCGGTTTTGTTGTTTCCCGAAATGGTTTCTTCGATAGCAAAGCCCATTTTTTGATTGAACGGCACTGGTCGTTCATCAAATGCACGAAGGGTGCCCATTGCAAAATTGGGCGAATTAAAATTGTTATAGAGAACAGTATTCCACCCAAGCCCTGCAAGCCCCAGGGTTACAGAGTTTATTACGGTTTCCATACTACCGTTTTCATCAAGATCTAAAAAAAGCAAATATTCAATGTTGACATTCGCGCCAGAACAGGCGTCTGTACCCGTGAAGCTCAATTCAGTCGGTTCCTCAAAAAGGTCATTGCCTCCAATAACCGTATTGTACCAATAATTTTCATTCCAAAACTGTGAATTATTAACGGTTGCCCAGTTTTGGTTGGCGCAAGTAGGCGCTGTTATTGTTGCTGTCGGCGGCTGCATATCAATAATTTTTATGATTTGCTTGTACTCGTATCCATTAGCCGTATCTCTCCAAAAGGTACAATAGTCGGTCGGCGTTGGATCAGTGGGATTAATTTTTACACTGGTTGGGACCCAGGGCGGTGGCGCATTGCAAGCAGACACGGTCGGGCCGGGCAAATTGTTGATATTATTTGTAATTGGGTTTGGATTTGGGTTCGGGACAACGATAAGTGGCTTATCAGGATCATAAGTACACTTATTCGTGATTTTCCAGGTGCGTTCAATTTTGTAGCACGCATCTGGGACTATCGTAAATAATTGATCTGTAAAATCGACGTCGAAATCCTCACAGTCTTGTCCAAAAAAAATCGGTTGGCCATACAAACCCGTTCCATCACAGACAGTCGCAATCACATCATTTGGAAATTTGGTGTAGTAATCTTGCAGGTAATTCACGGTCACTGCCTGGGCGCAACCTCCAATATTTCCAGTCCCATCGAACACTTTGAAAATCCGGGTAATTACACCGCGATTGCAAGCGGTGTCAAATTGGGTGTAATCCACATCCATTGATATCGAATCCACGGCACATGACGTTGACGTGATTATTCCATACGATGCGAGTGTCGGGTCAAAATTATTACAGTTTACCGTCAGGTTTTGCGGTGCCGTGCAGCTGGGTGGGTTCTGGTCTTTGACTGTAATTTTCATCGCGCAATCACTGAAATGTCCGTTCCCAAAACTTGCCGAGACATTGCCAAAAGGCGTCGGAATATCATAAACTCGTAGAACGGCATCAAGTGTATCTTCTTGATTTAGACAGCAAAATCGCAAAGAATCTGTCCAGAGGGTATCGTACAAACAAGCTGAAATTTCTAAAAATCGGGCTTTGAAAGTAACTGGGGAGCAGGCATCCGTGGCACCATTGTTAAACTCCGTTGCAGCAACCGAAAGGGAGCCATCATCTAAAAGCTGAAGTATAGAAAACGTGTCGCACCGCGCTACGGGCGGCACCATATCCGCCACCGTGAGGTTGAACGTACAATCGCCAATGTTACCACAACTATCCTCGGCTACATACGAAATCGTCGTTGTCCCCACCGGAAACAAGGCCATTCCTATCACACCGAGGGTATCAAAGTCCAGCGGATTATTCCCTGCAAAATTAGCTAGTGAACCAATCAGTGTTTTAGCTAACCCATTTACCTCCCAGAAGGCTTGAAAAGTAGCTATTTGGGAACAAACATCATCCAACACAACATCAGGTAAGTTTACCATGCCATGGCAGGTATCGGCATTCAATGTGACAAAAAGGGAAGATGGGCAAGCAATACTTGGGCCTGTTTCATCCAAAATATAAATATTTTGCAAAAATGGCCCATCCGTAACTCCAGTACAAAAATCAAAAAACTCCCATAAGCGCTGCACCCGTACATCGCCACAAGGCAATTTCAGCGGAAAATCTTCATAAAAGGCAGAGAGATCGCAAATGGAATTGTTCACTGTTTCATAGCGTCGACCTTGGTACATCAAAAAGGGTAGACCTGTAACACTTGGAGTTGTAGTGGTATCCGGACAGTTCAGGGTCACATCTGGCGGGATCTGCATTTCAGCAAGGGTATGCCGATACAGGTTGATATGTTGTATACAGGTTCCGATATTGTTTTGTGCATCCTTAGCCTGCCAACGGCGACTGATAATTTTTGTAAAAACCGTATCGCAATCGAATGTTTCGGTCATTATATCCACATAGGTAGCAGGATCAATGGGTCCGCAAGCATCGCTTACTATCGGAATTGCTGCCGTAAGTCCAAGGCTATCTTTCAAAAAATTTGGGCTTAAGTTATATTCCGAGCAAGAAACTACCAGATCCTGACAGGTAAACACTGGTGGAATTTTGTCTACAATCTTTACATTTCCCCAGCATCTATTGCCTGTTTTGGTGTCTGTAACCCTACTTTGGTAAGTTTTTCCAATGTCCGTTGTGTTAAATACCGCAGCAAGCCAGGGACCATTACCCAAAGGAGCAGTCTTGTCCACTTCTGTAAAATACCTGTCCCAACATCCATAAGGGCCGCCTAGCAAAATCTCCTGAGCTAAAAGGGTATATGTACAATTGATTCCCAATTCCACGGTATCTAAGTCGTTGCAAACCAGCATCGTTGTTGCACCATCTTCTACCGTAAGCGAAAAGGAACAGGTCGCGGTATTGCTCGATAGATCTGTCGCTAAGAATACACAAGTGCTTGTTCCAACAGGGAAAATACTTCCCGACGAAAGTCCCGAAAGTTGGATGACAATGGCCTGACTTTGATCGTCTGTTGCCGTCACGGAATAGTTCAGCACCGTATCACACACCCCTTGCGGCGCGAGTACAACGGTATCAGATGCCGGGCAGTTAATAATCGGCGGTACCGTATCCATTAACATGGAAGCATGGGTAATCCTGTTTGATTGGCTCGAGCTAACCTTAGTTTTTTGAAGCTGTGTTAGGGGTTTGATTGTTTTTGTGGTCAATAATTCAGGCGGCGTGAATACTTTACCGAAAAGATTGATTGTAAGGACCGAAAGCAAAAGGAGTAAAACTCGATTCATAGGAAAAGTTGGTTGTTTGTATGAATAAACGAGAAAAATTAAATGCCACCAAAATTGGGCCTATTTGGCTTCTATGTAAAAAAAATACAAAAAAACTTTATTTGAAAGCAATGAAAAACAAATGGGCTGCTCACCATTGGCGAACAGCCCATTTGTACCCAGGCGAAAAACTAGCCGCCTACCTTTTTACGTGTCTTCTTGGGCATCAGCCCTTTCTGTGTTTTGCCCTTTTTCTTTTTAGGTGCTTTTAAACTCGATTCCGCTGGGCAACCGCTTTTTTTACTACATGCAGGCGCGGCCAACACCAAAGAAAAGAACAGCATAAAAACCAAGGGCCAATGGCGACGGATATTCATGGCTGGTTCAGTTTTTCTTGCTTTTTTTCTTGCCATCTTTTGAAAAAACATCACTGGCATGGGTAGCCTGTGGGCATCCTGATCCGCGGCTGCAAGCCGGGGCAATTACTGCAATCACAAAAATTAGCAGGAGTGCCGGAGGGAAAAAGCGGGAAAATTTCATAAATTGAGTGGGTTGTATGTTATTGAGTAGACCGCTAAAGAACGCGAGAATTGTGAATCCATTATTTACCCGTTACTAAACGGCCAAAAACGTTTATAAATTCAATTATTAAACCTGTTTTTTCGGCACAGGGTCATTTATGGGATGCTTACTCCAAGGGTGACATCGCCATATTCGTTTTGCGGCCATGTAACTCCCTTTGAACGGTCCCCATTCCTGCAAAGCCTCAATCGCAAAATACGAGCAAGTCGGCTGATAACGGCATTTGTTGGCACCCAAAAAAGGCGAAAGTGTTACCTGATAGAACCGAATGAAGAGAATTAGTATTTGTTTGAGCAACCACATGGCTTGGTCTGATGGCGATTGGTGATTTGTTTATTGGTGGATTTGGTGATTTGTTTGTTCCAGTACTTAAGCGTGGGGCTAAACGATAGAGGCTTAAATGCCAGGATCACAAGGTAAACTTGTATCCCACCCCCCGAATTGAATGGAAAAAGCGTGGCGTTTTGGGGTCTTCCTCGAAGTATTTTCTGAACGACAAAATGAAGTTGTCAATCGTACGTGTGCTCGGAAAAACATCGTAACCCCAAACGGCTTGCAAGATTTGGTTGCGACTTACCACCTCCTCTTTGCGTTCGGCGAGGAGCTTGAGCAGCATGGTTTCTTTTTTCGTGAGGGTGATGGCTTCGCCTCGGAAAGTGATGGCTTCGAATGTGTCAAAATTTATTTTGTTGCCCCCAAATTCAAACAACGAAAGCGGATCGCCTTTTTGGCGTTGGCTTCTTTTGAGGAGTTTACTTACCCGCAGCAACAATTCTTCGAGGTTGAAAGGTTTGGTGAGGTAATCGTCGGCGCCTTTTTTCAGGCCCGTCACACGATCTTGACTCATGTCTTTGGCCGTTAGTAACAGGATAGGTACTTCTGTGTTGGTAAGGCGCACCTTTTCTGTAATGTCAAAACCATCCACTTCAGGAAGCATTACATCGAGAAGCAGCAAGTCAAAATGCTGACCATCAAACAGTTCTAGCGCTTTTCGGCCATTGCCAGTACTCACTACCTCGTAACCCTCGAGTTCGAGATTGAGTTTTACCGCATCACGGATATGGGCTTCGTCTTCGACTAACAGGATTCGTAACATATTGCAAAGGTAAGTACGACGAAATTCATTTCGACGGTCTTGTAAAACGAAATTTATTTCGTTATTGATGTAGGACGAAATTTATTTCGTCATTAATGTAAGACGAAATTTATTTCGTTATTGATGTAGGACGAAATTTATTTCGTCATTGATGTAAAACGAAATTTATTTCGTCATTGATGTAAAACGAAATTTATTTCGTCATTGATGTAAAACGAAATTTATTTCGTCATTTTAATAGACGAAATGAATTTCGTCCTACACAAACAACTCCATCGCCACCCGATCTGCCAAAAGCTTACCTGCTCGAGAAAGCCGAAATGTTTGTGCATCTTTTTCCAACACCCCGCTTGCTAAAAAAGACTGGGCCTGCGTTTCGAAATGCTTCGTAAACTCTTCCCCCATGGTTCGGATTTTTTCTAGGTCAGCCCCCCACATGGTGCGCAGTGCAGTCATCACATATTCGTTGTATTGTTGCACAGGCGTGAGTACTTCCCGTTCGAAAGGGACAATTCCTTCACATAACTGATTGATATACTTGGCATTATTTGCGACATTCCATTGTCGGGAAATCCCATCAAAAGAGTGCGCCGAAGGCCCGATGCCCAGGTAAGACTCCGATCGCCAGTAATTGGTATTGTGCCGGGCATAACGCCCTGGAAGAGCAAAATTTGAAATCTCATAATGCTCATAACCCTTCCCGGCAGCGGATTCCATCAGCATTTCAAACTGTCGGGCTGCGCGGTCTTCATCTACCGGTGGTTGCTGACCTCGGCGGACAAATGTGCCAAGCGCCGTGCCCTCTTCCACCGTAAGACAGTAGCAGGAAAGGTGCGGGATTTCATATTCAAAAGCCAGGCGAAGGTTTTCTGCCCATTGCTCGTCAGGGGTAGTCGGAGCGCCGTAAATCAAATCAATGGTCAAATCATGAAAACCTTTGGCCAGCGCATCATCCAGACAAGCCCGGGCATGCGTAGAGGTATGCGCACGATTCATCCAGCGCAGATCGACATCAGCAAAAGACTGAATGCCAATGCTCAGGCGATTGACTGGAGTATAGTTTTTTAAATCCCGGAGTTTTTCCGGGCTTAGGTCGTCCGGATTGGCCTCGAGGGTTATCTCGGCATCGGGCGTTACCTTGTGGATTCGGTTGATCTTTTCAAAAATCTGTTCCAATTCCCCGACTTCCAACAAAGATGGTGTGCCACCCCCAAAGTAGATAGATTGAATTTCCTCGCCCTGGAGATAGCCTTGCTGCAATTCAAGTTCCTTCAAAAGTGCTTCGACCATGGCTCCTTTTTGTCGGAGCGTGGTAGAAAAGTGAAAATTGCAATAATTGCAGGCTTGCTTGCAAAAGGGGATGTGGAGGTAGAGGCCGGGCATTGAGTCACTTCTTTTTTGGGGATGGTTTGAGCAGTCGTCGCTGCGTCGGATTTTTTTTACTGCGTCAGTTGCATCGGCTTTCTCCCATCTGGGTGAGAATACCCAGATGGGTCGGTACAGATTGATCTTAATTCTTTCAGCTGTACACTTTTTTATTTTGAAAATTTGCGCGTTCAAATTGCTTGTCATTCTGAACGTAGTGAAGAATCTGAGGCCGAAGGCCGAAGCTTTTTCTTCTAAATTTTAGGCCTTCGGCCTCAGATTCCTCACTACGTTCAGAATGACAAGCCGCAAAAAAGAAGTGTACGGCTGGAAAATCTTAATTTAGCTAAAAGACAAATCCGCCATTTGTTCTGACTAATTTTGTCTTAAAGTGTTGGTTTTCAGATTGTTTTGATGTGCTTTGCTTTGGTGAGTGCGGAACAAAATTTTCTCGTATCCCGACCATCTGGTAAGCCTGCAGGACGACAAACAGGGGCGCGATCCTTTTCCCTTTCCTTTGTAGCTAACACTTCAAATACCAACAACAAAAGATCAACTAGATTCAAGTTTTACCCTTAACCGTCCGTTGCGGTAAAGTCCCCTATCCCTTCCCCTCCACCTCATCCAAAAACGCATCCAACAAAACATTAAACTCCGCCGGTTTTTCCATCATCGGTGCATGCCCACATTTATCCAGCATGTGTAGCTGTGAGTTTTCTATCAACTCATGAAATTTTTCTCCAACAAAAGAAGGGGTAACAATATCCTGTAATCCCCAGATGAGCAGGGTGGGCGCTTTGATCTTGTGGAGTTTATCGGCCAGATTGTGCCGTACTGCAGATTTGGCCGTGGCTACTACCCGGATGGCTTTGCCCCGGTCGTTGACAATGCCAAACACTTCGTCCACCAATTCTTTACTTGCCATGGCTGGGTCGTAGAAGGTTGCGGCGGTTTTAGTTTTGATGTATTCATAGTCACCACGCTTGGGGAAGGCGGTGCCGAATGCACTTTCGTACAAACCTGAGCTTCCGGTGAGCGTTACGGATGCAATCCGTTCTGGATGCGCAATGACATAGAGTAGCGCCACATGTCCACCTAGCGAATTGCCCAGCACGTGTACTTTTTCATATCCCTTGTATTCCACAAACTTATCCACAAAATCCACCAATCCCGATACAGAAACCTGGAAAATGGGCAATTCATAAATGGGCAACAGCGGAATCACCACATTGTGTTTAGGAGAAAAATGATTGATGATGTCCTCAAAGTTGCTCAGTGCTCCAAACAAGCCATGAAGCAACATGAGTGGCGTACCATCGCCTCCGGTTTCGATGTATTTGAAACCTTCTTCTTCTTGTATCTGAAAATTCATGCGCGGGATATTTCTGATTGATTCTATGATATACGATTGGTCGTATGGGCAAAAGTAGAAAAAAGCGGCAAACAAAGACTGATTCCAGACCAAGCTTCCCGGGTTCTACTTTTTACGCAGTTGAAAACATATCCACAAGACACTACTCAACACGATCACTGCACAAGCCTGGTGTGCCACGCCTAGATCAACCGGAACTTTTGCCTTGCAATTGATTACCGTGAATATGCCCAGTAAAACCTGAACACTCACCGCTCCAATAAGTGCCAATCCACTGCGCCGCAGTACCGAAGAAATGTTTTCCTGAAAAATTTTCCACACAAAGTACAACACCATTCCCGTTAGTAGGTAAGCTGTATTTCGGTGCAAAAGGTGAATCAGTGCTGGCATGAACGGGTTGGTATCGTAATGTATAAAACTATCCAAAGTCCAGTGGCTGCCATCGAGCAAAACCGTTGGAAAATACTCTCCGTTCATGTCTGGCCAAGTTGGAAAAAACAATCCAGCTTTCGAGCCCGACATAATGGCCCCCAAAGCAATTTGGAAAAAAGTGACCCCAAATAGCGTCCATGCCAACCGCCGAAATCGGGGACTAGTAAAATCAGGCAACTTGGGCGAAGCCGCCAAAAACCAGGTCCAAAGCAAGTATGCAAAAATCACTAAAGCCATGCAGAGGTGCAGAGTCAGGTTGTAAGCGTTCACCCAGGGTCTTTTGATCAAACCACTTGCAACCATCGCCCAACCAAAAAAACCTTCCAGACCTGCCAGCGCTACCACGGTCAACATCCGGGGAAGTAACTTTCTAGACAGCATGCCCCGCCACAAAAACCACACGAACGGGATGACAAAAACAAAGAACATTAGCCGTGCCCAAAGCCTATGGAAATACTCCCAGAAGTAGATGAATTTAAATTCGTCCACCGACATCCCTTGGTTAATCTTTTGATATTGAGGTGTTTGCTTGTACAATTCAAATTCCGACAACCAATCGGTTTCATTAAGTGGCGGAAGACTCCCGGTTACAATTTCCCATCGTGTGATGCTTAGTCCACTCCCGGTTAATCGCGTTACGCCCCCAATTACAATTTGAAAAAATATCATCACCAAACCAGTAATGAGCCAGATTTTGACTGCTCGCGAAATCTGAAAATCATCCGCAAAGCGGAATTTGAAAAAAGAGTTTGCCATGTATAGGTTGCGCTAAGTGCTTATTAGAGAACTTTAAAACTTCAAACAAAAGTAGAGCCGTTTCGACTTTGAGTTTTCCATACTTGACTCCTTTCTATGAAATTTAGATGGTTTAAAAAATAACCCCTACGGGCATCATAAGGGCTGTTAGTTTGTGGAAAACGTTATAACTATTGCATGTAAAGTCCAGGTTAAGTTACGTTACCAACCTTGCCAACAGCTTACCCACAAGATTAGCTTTTTATAATCAAGCACTTGCCTATTTCTCCACAGAAAAATCTAAAAAAGTGGAAAAACATAGTGTTAGACGTTTAGATCTTCGGGCTGTTGTTAACGAACGTTTACGAGCGAGCGCTTATACACAGTGCTTCCTGCTGATCCCCACTTTTCAGGGTTGTATGGGTGTACTGGTGTGAAAACTTGTGCATGAATGGAGTGGTTATCCACACCTGATTCTAAGTTTAGCCCTTTTCTAATACCCCTGATATTGAACGAATTAGGTAGATTTAAAAAGGGGGTGTTGGTAAGTATTTAAAACAAAATATTTACAGGGTAAAATACTTGATAATGAAGGTTTTATGTTTTATATACCACTTTATATTTGGCTGGAACGCCTTAAAATATAGAAATATAGGGAAATTTATAAAACAAATTGACTTCAGAAATACAAAGCCCCATTATTAATCCCATCAAAATTCATCCCCAAACGCAAAGCTCGGTTTCCGCTCCGTCCAGCGTCCGCGCGTAAAATCCGGGAATGCCTGAGGGCTACTACCCGTGGCAATGCTGGCTTCAGAAAGTGGCGTGATGGCGAGCCAGGTGGCTGCATCATACACATCTATTTGTGGGGACTGGTTAAGTTTGGCCGATTCTACAAAGTGATGGAACACAAAAAAATCCATGCCGCCATGTCCAGCCGCCGTGGCATCTGAGCCGTATTTTTTCCAAAGTGGGTGGTCATGTTTTTCAAGCCACGTTTTTGCTTCAGCCCAACGGTGTGCTTCCGTCACGCCTTCGAGCAAAAGGCTTTTGTTCAAGTCCATCCAGATCCCGCGTGTGCCTTGCACCCGGAAGGCAAGTGAATATGGACGAGCCAAACTGGTATCATGAGAGAGCATGACCGTTTCTCCATTCGAGGTTTTTAGGATGGTGGTCACCTTATCACCAAGGTTAAAAAGCACTTTGGCGTTGGGGTGATTAGGGCCGCCTTGTGGATGATTCACCACGTAATCATGTAGGCCACGAGATTTGCTTGCAGTAGCGGTAAGGTGCAAGAATCTGTTTCCGCGATTGATATTGGTCATCATGGCGATGGGCCCAACCCCATGGGTAGGGTAAAGGTCGCCATTGCGATGCACCGAATGTTTAGTGCGCCACTTGGCTTCAGAGTAACCTTTTTCGCCAAACTCCGCGCCAGAATCGTAGGGTGTTTTTCCGTCATTAAATTTCACCCCGCGCAGGTCGTGTTCATATCCACCTTCAAGGTGAATAAGTTCGCCAAATAATCCTTCCCGAACCATTTGCATCACAGCCATTATATCACGCCGGTAACACACATTTTCCATGAACATCAAGTGGGCACCGGTTGCTTCATGAGTGTTTACCAACTGCCAGCACTCATCGAGCGAGAACCCTCCGCAGACTTCTGTGCCAACATATTTCCCAGCCTGCATCGCAGCAACGCATTGTTGAGTATGCCATTCCCAAGGTGTTGCAATGACCACGGCATCAATGTTTTTATCCTTTAACAGTCGGAGGTAATCATGATCTCCCTTGTCATAGACGTCTGGTTTTTTACGGCCTTTTTCGCTGATCATTTTTAGACAATCTGCCAACATGCCAGCATCCGGATCAGCGATGGCAGCTACTTCACAATCATCGCGCAGGAGGGCAGCTTCTACGTGGTTTTGGCCACGCAAACCGACACCGATAAATCCAATTCGGAGTTTACTTCGGAAAGGCGATTTACTCGTTTGTATATGGGTAGCGGCAGAATTTTCAGCGTTGCTTAAATTAGGCAGCATCATGGCTGCGCTGGCCAGAGCAGTATTTTGGAGAAAGGAGCGACGGTCAAGTTTTGTAGGCATTCTCAAAAAATTATTGTGTTTGAAATTGCCTCAAATATATTCAATTAGGAACGGGCAAATAACAAGTTATTATTTACCCGTTTCAAAGTACACACCAGGAAAAGAGGTGAAAATTTATTAGCGCATCTCGGCGGGTACAGCCGAGAGACTTTTTAGATTTCCATCGCGCAATACCCAAAGACTTATGCTCCTACCTATGGAAGCTTCATCTAGTACTTTATGAAGCGTGTCAATAGAATCAACGGGTTTGCCTTCAAACTGAACAATGATGTCGCCTGCTCGTATGCCAGCTTTATCAGCAGGACCTGAAGACTCGACGCTTTGAACTTGAATGCCCCCTTTGGTATTGATCTCTAAAGCGTTAAGCCATTTTGCGGGTAAAGGAACCGCTTGGGCTCCAATGCCCAACATCCCTCTTCGCACACGTCCTTCCAGAATCAATTTACCTACTATAAACTTTGCCAGATTGGATGCCACAGCAAAACACAAACCTTGTCCGGGTAATATGACTGCGGTGTTCACACCAATAACTTGACCAAACGAATCGACCAATGGACCGCCTGAATTGCCTGGATTAAGTGCTGCATCTGTTTGAATAACATCGTCAATTAATCGTCCTGTTTGGGTACGCAGGGTTCGACCTAGTGCGCTTACCACACCGGCAGTTACCGAGTATTGAAAACCAAAAGGGTTGCCAATGGCAATGGCAATCTGCCCGACTTGTAGGGTATTGCTGTCGCCAAAATAAGTCGGGATCAAATTATCCGCATCTATTTTTACGACAGCAATATCTGTGGCTGGGTCATCCCCAACGGTTCGGGCATGAAAACTACGGCCATCGGGAAGGCTGGCTTCAATATGCGTTGCGCCATTTACCACATGACTATTAGTTACGACAAAGCCATCTGTACTAATGATAAAACCACTACCGGATCCAGTGTTTTGACCATTTCCGTTTTGAGGGTTTCTTTGTCTGCTTTGTGGGTGCTCAGGTTTTTGAATTTTTAAATGAACCACGGCGCCACTCACTTGCCGTGCTACACCGGCCACGGTTTTGGAATAAGTATCCAGCAAAGCACTGTCCAAATCGGCAGCAGTTCTAATGGCAGAAGAAGGTGTTAAAGAGACCTCTTCCGAAGCAAGGAAATCTAACATGATAACTGAGTTTGGGTAAAAACGTCGGGCATCGGTGACATTCAAAGTACCTGAGCGATAATTGTGCCATAGACATTTTGGCAGTTATCCAAAAGTTACATTCTTGGCCTCCGTGAAAAATCGTAAAGCCTCCCAGCCTCCTTCCCTACCAACCCCTGAGTTTTTCACTCCACCAAAGGGAGTACGCAAATCACGCAGCATCCAGGTATTTACCCAAACAATACCCACTTGCAAATTGGCTGCGAAATAGTGAGCTCGCTGTAAGTTATTCGTCCAGACCGTTGCGCTCAGACCATAAAGTGAGGAGTTTGCCATTTCAAGTGCATCGGAATCCTGATCAAAGGGTTGGAGCGTAACCACTGGGCCAAAAATTTCTTCCTGGTTGGTGCGACATTCGGAGGACAAACCTTCGATTATTGTTGGAGCAATGTACCAACCTTTATCAAAGGGAGGGGCTATTTCTAGTGCGGTTCCACCGGCAAGAATTTGCCCTCCTTCCGACTTAGCTAACTCGATACAACTCAGTACTTTTTCGAAATGTATTTTTGACACGACTGCGCCTAAATTATTAGCTGGGTCGCTTGGGTTTCCAACGCTTAAGTTTTTCACTCGTTCGACGAAGTCCTTTTTGAACCTAGGGTAAATGCTTTTTTCTACATAAATCCTAGATCCGCAAAGACATATCTGACCTTGATTGTTGAATGAAGATCGAACGGTGGTGTCCAACATTTTTTCATAATCACAGTCAGCGAAAATTAGATTTGGGTTTTTGCCCCCTAGTTCAAGGCTTAGTTTTTTGAACATGGGTGATGCTATGCGCGCAATTTCTGCTCCAGCCCTTGTGCTGCCCGTAAAAGATATGGCCTTGATTTTAGGGTGTTGGACAATAGCTTCGCCCACGCTTGGTCCTAAGCCGTGCACAATATTTAGAACTCCGGGAGGAAGTCCGGCGGCATTACAGATATTGCCCAATAATGAAGCAGTAAGCGGGGTAACCTCAGAAGGCTTTCCGATCACACAATTTCCCGCTGCCAAAGCTGGCGCAATTTTCCAGGTAAAGAGATAGAGTGGTAAATTCCAGGGAGAAATACAACCCACTACCCCAATAGGTTGGCGCAGGGTATAACTCAAAGAGCCTGGTGCATGATGGCTTTCGGAAGCAAAGTGCAATAAGGCTGTGGCGAAGAATTTAAAATTAAGTGCTGCTCTTGGGATATCTACCGTACGAGCTGTTGTAATGGTCTTGCCAGAATCAGCACTTTCTGCTTCAGCCAGGGCATCCAAGTTTTGCAGGATCCCCTGTGCAATAGCAAGAAGCACTTCTTGTTTGTGTTCAAGTGGAGTATTCGCCCAAGCAGGAAAAGCCGCAGTCGCCGCGGCTAATGCTGTTTCTATATCTTCAGAAGTTGAGTTAGGAAGTTTGCCGGATATTAAACCGGTGGCAGGATTGAAGTTGTCGAGGTATAATCCGGCCTTGGGAGGAACGTATTCCCCGTTGATAAAATTATTAATGGTATGCATTGCTTGTTTTTATCTAAAGCAAAGATATGTAAACGGAATGCTTTGGTAGAGCTAAACCAGATGAGGTTGGGGCATTTTGGATACTCCATGTGTACGCAGAAAACCTTTAGTGTTCCACGTGGAACACTAAAGGTTTTCTGCGTACACCAACTTGTTCCACGTGGAACAAATTAAATCTTGGTAACAATGATTTCAACTCGACGATTCTTTGAGCGGAGTTCTTCGGAGTTGTTGTCGTTGATTGGGAATTTTGGCCCTTGCCCCAGGGTTTCAATCCTGAAGGACGCGCAACCTTTTTGGATCAAAAAAGTTCTTAGTGCTTCAGCTCGTTCTTCCGAAAGTTTGTACAGGTCTTCAGCTTTGCCAATATTATCGGTGTGCCCTTCTATACGAATATGAATAGAAGGGGATTCTTGAAGCAGAGTTGCCAGGCGTTCTAACTCCCCATAAGACTCCTCCAGAATAACAGCCTTAGATTGTTGAAAGAATATAGGGCGAAGTTCAATTTTGGAATTCACCTCCAAAGGGTCGAGGAACAACTCGACATACTGTTCTCTAAAAAAGATATAGTCCCGGCGATATAGAAATTCTTCTGTTTGCCCTGAAAAACCACCCTTCTCTGGAATGAGATCAAACTTCACCCCTCTAGGAATTTTTAAACGGAATGTACCATCGAGCGCCTGCAATACATTGTGCGGATCTCCAGATGCACCATAGTACACCCGGGTGTTTTTTACTAATTCTCGGGTTTTACTATTCAACACTCTTCCAATAACCTCAAGTTCTGTCTCCTGAGGAGGCGCTATCCGAACGCGATAGATATCGCTATTTCCTTCACGCTTGGATATGAAATAAAGGAATCCTGAGGTCATGTTGAAATAGGGCTGGCTTTCATCGTACTTTGAATTCATGGGCTCAAATAGGAGCGCGGGTGAAGACCAGTTTTTCCAGGTTTCATCCAAACGGCGTGAAGTGTACAGATCATTTCCTCCGGCACCACCGCTTCGGGCAGAAGAGAAAAACAAGGTCTCATTATCCTCAGAAAGAAACGGGGTGGTCTCTCTGCGATCAGAGTTTATGATATTGCCAAGATGCTGTGGAGCACCCCATTTGTTTTCTCCCTGGCGGAAACACACATACAAATCCATGTCTCGTGAATCAGAACGAATGGCCGAAAGGATCAGAATTTTTCCATCAAAACTCATCGTCAAACTTACGTCTGAGGTGATGGTGTAATAATCTGTAATCTCCACGGGCTTTGGAAAACTCCAACCAATACTATCATCAGTACGGCGTACCAGCGAAAAACCTCGATCCATATTTCCGTTTCGCTCAAACTGGTTGATGACATAAAATGCGTTGGGGTCTGGTGTGATAGTCACCATGCTATTGGGCAAGGCATTGTTTAAAGGGTAGCCAGGGTGATAGGTCTTTGAAAGATCAAACGAGTCTCCTTTTGCAATCCAAATGTCCTGGTTAAAAGCGGAGCGCTCAGGAATGTAAATGGGTTTGCCAGCAATTTGGGAAAATACCTCACCCAGTGAAGTCGGGTATTTCTCTGGAGAAAGCTTAATAGCCATATCCACACTATCTATTAAGAGCGTACGGTTGTAATCAGGAAATCCTACGCGGGTGAAATATAGGGTACGCCCATCTCTACTTGGGACGGGTGTTATTTCATCATAAGTCGAGTTGATTGAAGGTGGGAGTTTTTCCAAAACGAAATAATTATACGTTTGAGAAAAGCATAAATTGGAAAGCAAAAAAAAGAAAATTGGGAGTGTTGGTTTCATTTACAAAGGAAGGAAAGTTTGATAAAAAAAGGCGAGCCGCTCATGGAGTGGCTCGCCTTTTAAACGAATCGTATTCTGCCCTATTATTCGTCGTCGCCTTCGAATGCCGAAAAGTCAAACACCAAAGAGAAGCGAAGGGTATTGTCTAATGGATTGCGTTGGTTGCTGGTTGGAACCAAATAACTAAAGTTGAGTCCAAAGATGTTATATTTCACGCCAAGACCGACGCTAAAATATTTACGATTGCCCTTTGAATAGTGTTCACGAAAATGACCAATACGAACAGCAAATTGATCATCGTACCAATATTCTGCACCTATTCCAAGCGTAATTTCTTTAATTTCCTCGGCAAAGCCACCAGGAGCATCACCAAAGGATTTAAAAATGCCACGAACTGGAGAATAGTCTTTGTAATCAACTACGCCATTGCCATCGGCATCGCCGAGATCAGGACGTGGGGTTGGTACAAGCAGTTTATTAAAATCAGTGGTAAAAGTGATGGAGTTAAATTCATCTAGTTGAATTTTCAATCCTGCACCAATGCCTAAATTGGTTGGAATAAAGTCGCGATTAACCGAGTTCGTATAAGTGATTTTTGAACCAATATTGCTGATCGCAGTACCTAAAGTAAATTCACCCTTGTTACCGCCCATTTTGACGGGTGTTTTATAGGTGAAGGAGATGTCAGCTGCTCCAGAAACGCCAGGTTTGATTTCGTTTCCCTCGACAATGCGACCTGTTGCCAAATTGGAGTAAATAAATTTTGCACCTACTGCTGCTGATAATTTATCAGACAACTTACGGGCATAGGCGCCAGCGAATTCAAATTCATTAGGACGGCCCTGACCTAAGGATTGGCCAGTTTCATCAGTAAATTCAATATCACCCAGTGAGAAATAGCGAAGACTTCCGCCGATAGCCTGAAATTTATCCAAACGATAATAGCCAGAAAGATAAGCCAGATAGACATCGTTGAGGCCCAGGTTGCGCATCCAAGGCGTATAGGTAGCTGAAATAGAAACATTTTTGTCTGCAAAGGCTAGCTTCGAAGGGTTATAGTGCATTCCATTTGGATCAACAGAGGTAGCAATTCCTACATCACCCATAGCGCCGCCGCGTGCATCTGGTACGATTCGGAGAAATGGAACGGCAGAAGTGACTGCGTTAGCGCATCTCTCTCCAGTAATTGGGTTATTTCCATTGACACATTTGGGTTCGATTTGCCCGTACAAGGCTGTTCCCGTCAGGGTCAATGCCGCCGCGAACAGCGACTGTGCGAGTAATTTATTCATGATAAAGCAAGTGAATTTTAGTTGTAATGTTTTGGTGCTAAATCCTACAATCTATTTTGCATTTAATGACGTGCAGAATAATTCTTCAGACTATTTTAAAATGACTAGTTTTTCAAAATCGCTTTGGGCTGTACTATTTGCTCCGGAAACATCCGTACCGCGTACTTTCACCCGATAAAGGTACACACCTCTAGCGAGCGGGTCGCCATATTCATCATTCCCATCCCACGAAATATCAGATGACACACGAAAACCATCATTATTTGTGACGGTTTGTTGAATTGTTTTTACCAATCGGCCTGATACGCTAAATATGCTAACCTGAACATCAAGAATTTGCCCAGCTAGATTGTGTTCAAATTGAAAATAAGTGTTGGTCGTAAAGGGGTTAGGGTAGTTTAAAACGTGTGCAAGTGCTGCTTGTCCATCTTCTGCTACAACAAACTCGGTATAACCTTCTCCGGGGTTGTTGGCTACATCCCAACCTTTAACCTGAAGCGTATGCCGACCTACGGATAGATTACGCAACGGATAGATCGCTTGTCCTTTGCGTGCATCTCCTTGAGCACTTTCGTAAAACTCGTTGAGTACCAAAGTCTCCAACACATTACCATCCAATATTGCCGTTAAATCGTGCCCGATACTGGTTCCTGTTACATTCATACCATAGTCATCCGCACATTTTACCATAACTTTTGGATTATTATCCGTTATTCCACCAAAGGCAAAAGCATCTGTATTGATAAAGGCCTGGACGATCGGCGGGGTATTGTCTTTTACCAAGCCTGAATTGCCACCAATGACAATGTTTCTATCCCCTCCAGCGGCATCAAGTGGTGTTCCATTTTCTGCATAGTAACTAATTTTTCCATTTCCGTAAGCATAGTTAATATCCTTTGGCACGACAAAATTGACTTTAAACGCGCCATTACTTACCTTGGCACTGCCTTTAAACAAGATATTCCGCTGTATTTTGAAGGATCTCACATTGCTACCAGGATCTTGTCCCAGGGTTTGAAGGGTTTGTTCTTTATCAAATACTGTCACAAAAACCCGGCCATTAAAATTATTTAGGGTGTTTCCCAAGGTATCTGTTACGACGCCTTCCAACGCTACAGGCATGAGTGCGCGGAGGGTGTCGGGCTGACCAGCTACAACCGCGTTGCCGTTTACTTTGGTCGTAGCTACCCGGTACTCAGGGAAAGCAAGTTGCAAGGTTGGATCACCTAGTAAAGTAAATCGGCGGGCGTTTCTGTCGTTGGTAGAAAGAATATTTTTTCCATCTTTCAAAACATCTCCAATACTGCGATAAACACCATTTTTTCGCTGAAACAATAAGGTCTGTACCGCATCTGTTAAATCTTCATTACCAGCAATATAGACCGATCGGACGGTGGTAAATAGAGCGATTGCGCCAGCATTTATTCTTAAAAAGGCTTGCTCTCCGCCCGTCAAAGTAGTGTAATCATCATACCCTCCAAAAGTACAAGTAGCAGTGATTAGCAGTGGATAGCGGTTAGGATTGTCCCAGCCAGCGATATCATTATTGTCAACCACTCGCTCCTGAGACAAGCCGCGCGGCCCGCCATGGCCTATATAATTGGCTATAAGCATGCCTTTGAACATTTCGGAGTTGATGGCCGCTTTTGCATCAGGAAATCTTTGTCCCGCAGAGGTAGCAATCTGCTGATATGCATCAAAATAGATCTTCCCAATATTGAACCAGGAATCTGCGGCAGCGTTTTCTGCGGCAAGTTTGTCCGCTTGATTAATGTGTACATTCCCATCCTCGTCGTCGGCAATATAGGTAGCGCGTAAATGCCAATCACCAAGGGTGATAGGATCCTTATCATAAGCAACTATCTTGTCTACAATATTTCGAGCCTCTTCAGGGGTTTTGCAGACAAACCGACCGACAGCCAAATCTAGCGCGCCTATAAGCGAACCACTTTCTTCAGGGCTAAGTAAGCCATAGAAATCATCGGAAGGGAAGGCGTCAATAGGGCTAAACGATTCTGCCGTCTCAAAAGCAGGGATAAAGTCCTTATTGTCTTCGCTGTTTGTATTGTTTTTTGGATCGAAAGAAGCATCCCCGAATAGAAGCAAAAAGTCGAATTTTTGAGGATTCCGCTCCAATAGCATCCGAGAAAAATCACGAATAGCGCTAGGATCTTTCGCTCCGGAAGAGAACTCGTTATAGAGTTGATTGACGTTTACCGTGGCTACATCTAAATTAGAAAATGAGCGACGGTGTTCGGCAAAACGCTCCGCTTCTGCTTGAAAATCAGGGTGATAAATGATTGCAAAGTCTACATTTTCGAGACTATGCAAATTCTGGTTACTAATTTTTCCTGTTACCTTTTCCGGTTTTGGAAAAGAAGCAGCGTCGGTAAATGCAACAAAATTGCTGAGTTTATCCTGTGTGTTTGCACCAAATTCCACAACGCCACCATTTTGGCTTTTTTGCTGAAGAAAAGGTGTTTGTGGGTTGGTTACATCCCATATCGTTGTGTTGCCGCTTGCACCAGTAAGCCGGAACGTGGAAGATACTTGAGTGAGGGTTTTCAAGTCACGGAATTCCAGAATTGGCCCGGACATAGCTAAGCGACGGCGAGCATTTATTTCAATATAATCGAGCCAGCCCTCGCTTTGTGCCCCAACCTCTGGGTAAATAATCTTCGCTTTAAGGGCATCTGATGTAGGTTGAATATTGCCACCTAAAATTGCATTGGATGCAAAACTTGCGTCATTATTCGAAACAGAAACCCCGGAAATGGTTTTTGCAAAAGTACTTCCAGCAATTTCCATGCGAACAGATTGACTTACGCTGCTACGGCCAGCAAATTCACTGCGTACTCGAGCGGTACTACCTGGTACGAGGTTTGGAAAGTTGAAATTATATTCCTGCTGTCGTGCCTGGTAAAAATAATCACCAAACCAGCGCTTACCCGAACCTTGAGAAGAAGAATTAAAGTTCAAAAGATTGTTTTTTTCTTCTTCAAGCCGTTGATAATCATCGAATTCTTCAGTAATATAAGAAGCACCAACGCTTGCTTTTTCGGATATTCGAAGGCCATTACCATCACCAGTTTTGATGAAATACCAAGCTTGGAGGTCGTACAAATTAAGGCGAACGGTAAGTTGAGGGTCAGTAGCATGTGGGCGGTGAACCCAAGGACGCGGGCCTACAGCATAAAAAAGAATATAGTCTCCTGCATCAAATTTTCCATCTTGCTCACCCACGACTTGAATTGAATTTTCAAGCAGATCATCAGGACGAGTATCACTATTTTTTTCTGGAAGCATGGCTCCACCATTCCCATAAAGCCGGATACTTCGAGGATCAATATTATCGAGATTACTGATGCCCAATTCGTTTTTCAAGAAGGCATAATCAAGTTTATAAATGCTGTTTTGACTGACTCCAAATTTGTAAATATCTCCAGAATTGAGCACTGAAGTATAGGTAAAGCCATCTCTATCTGAAGCCGAAATTGGCGGAACAGGTAACAGCCTGGTACGTATATTTAGGGTAAAACTTGTTGCTCGCTCAAATCCGGAACCAATTTTTCGAACAGGCACCATCTTGATACGCCCAAAGTATTGACTACGCTCATGTTCGACTAAAGTATTGATTATTAAATCATTAGTAAGAAAAGTGTCATCGCTAGAAGGCTTTTTAGGGAAGGATTCCCATTGTATGGATACTATTTCCACCTCAATTTCAGAATTTCCAACAAGCGAAAATCGCTCGGAAAAAATAGGAAGTGAGCGTGCGTCATCGCCAAACGAACAACCCTTAAACTTCCATACTTCGAAGGGCGAGCCGTCTGCGAGAATGTATTCTGTGGCAGAGTTTGCCCAGAGCAAAGAGCGCTCGACAGTGAACGAATTTTGAGCATACAGTCCGAAGGAACCGAGCAATAATAATAGCGTTAGGTGTTGATTTTTCATATCCAAAATTCAAAAATTACAAGTGCGGTGAAATGGCGCAAAGCTGGGCAAGCGGGTTGCCTATGCAAATTCGCTTTCTTTGTGCTAAAATTTCTGCCGTGCGAGCTTTACTTTTTCTATCCCTTCCGTTCTTGTCTTTTTTCCTTTTTGCCTGTGGCAGTGGGGGCAAGCGCGACATTAGCGAATACTACTTCCCTGTAAAAGATCTACGGGGCGGAAAAGTTTACGAATATGTAGTGTCGCAAAACGACTCAGTAATGCCTGAATACTGGTATTATCGCACTTTTGTGCGCGATAGTGGGCTTTTTTTAGTCGGAACATACTACGATCACCGTTTTCAGATTGGGCAAATTGTTCGAGAAAAAATTACAAAAAGTGGTGCTTTGGCCAAAGAAAGTCATTTGTATGAGGCTGATCCCAACCCAGAAACAGAAGGAGGACAAATTCACACTACGACTATCATTGATGCGCCAAATAAATTTCCGTTTGCGGTTAAGGACTCATCGGGTGTGTTTTTATTTAAACTTCAATTTCATCCGCCGGATGATCCTAAAGCAACTATTTATGTGGTTAGAAACCGGCGGTTTCTAGGCAACGCCCCTGATTTTGAATTTGATGGAAAAAAATATCCATGCATTAAATTTTCGCTTCGGGAGACCATTGGAAATGAAAAAGAAGGTGCTGCGGAGGTGGAGGGGCTTGGGGAGGAATGGTACGCGAAGGGGCTCGGGCTCGTTTATTATAAAAAGACCTACGGAAGCGGATCATTCAAAATGGAAGCTCGGTTAACGGATATTTTCCCCATGTCAACATTAGAACAGAAAGCGACGACCGTTTATGGAGAGTAGGCTAGTCCCAAAAAGGAAAACTTTTGCAAAATTTGTGCGCATATAGGCAACCAGATTACCTTAATTCGCGCCTTTTCCCATCCTGAATTTTCAGGGTGCGAGGTAAGACCTTGCATTTTTGAATCCAACCTGCTTTTCAGGAACGGTAAATAAAAAGTTATTATTTACCCGTTCCTAAAGATTATTGACATGAAAAATATTTGGAAAATAGCCCTTATGGGTGTGGTGTTGCTATGCGTAGTAGCTTCTTCTGCCTGTGTAACGACTAAAAAGAAAGGGCAAGAGACCAGCAAAAGCAAAAAGGCTTACCACTCTTTCACCAATAAGTTTAATTATTGGTTCAATGCGGATGAGCTCTTCCGGCTCACCACAATTAAACTTGAAGAGCAACATAAGGATAATTACAACCAAATTCTTGAGATCTACCCTTATGCCGCTACTGATCCAAGTGGTGTGCGCGCAGATCTGGATAATGTTATCCTGAAATCCGCAAAAGGAATATCCCTTCACCGCCCAGGTACCTGGACAGATGATAATTATGGCCTAATGGGAAAAGCGCAATTTCTTAAGCGCGACTATGAAACCGCAGAGGCTACCTATAAATTTATTCGAGAGGAACAAGACCCGCGTAGGGTTTCCAAAATAAAGGGACGGAAATCGTCGAAGCAAAAAGTGGCAGAAAAGAAGAAAAAAGCTTCGAAAAGGAAAAAAGAAGCTGCTGCCAAAAAGAAAAAGGCGGCTGCCGAAAAGAAGAAAAAGGCCAAAGCGAAGAAAAAGGCGCGTTCCAAAAAGAAGGGCGATAAAGGTAAAATAACCACGAAATCCAGCCCAAACCCCAGCAAGACTACCCCACCTAAAGGCAGTGAAGAAGTCAAAGTAAAGGGCCCAAACCCATATAGCCAGCCATGGGGCCATACCCACGATTTTCCATCTTCCATGGTTTGGTATGGGCGGACACTCACGGAGCGGGATAAATACGATGAGGCCGAATTCCTTTTTCGCGAACTTTGGGAAGACCCCAACTTTCCTATCGCAAAGCAAGACGAACTCGCAACAGCAGAAGCCTACCTCTTTATCAAACAGAAAAAGTATAATAAAGCCATTGGCCCGCTTGAAAAGGCTGTAGAACTGACCGACAGCAAAAAACTACGCGCCCGGCTTTCCTTCATCCTTGCTCAACTGTACGAACGGGCGGAGCAGCCCGAAGCAGCCTACGACGCTTATGACAAAGTACTGAACAACAATCCGAAGTATGAGATGGAATTTAACGCCCGTCTTCAACAAACTTCAGCGGGTTGGGCAAATGGTAAAATTAATAGCGAGACAGCGCTGAAAGCCAATGAGCGAATGCTTAATGACGATAAAAATCTGGAATATCGCGACCAGATTTATTTTGCAATGGCTGATATCGCTTTACACGACGGTAAAAAGAAAGAAGGGATTGAGTATTTGCGGAAATCCTTGGCTTTCAACAAAAACAACACGGTACAGCGCGCTGAAGCCTATATCAAACTCGCAGACCTATATTTTGAAGCAGAGCAGTTTGTACAAGCAAAGGCTTACTACGACAGTACACTCACCGTTTTGCCAGCAGAAGATGTACGTTTCAAAAGAGCAACAGATTATGCCAATAATCTAAAAGATATTGCCCGCCTAATACAGACTATTGAAGCGAACGATAGCATCGTACGTGTTTTCAGAATGTCGGACGCTGAGCGCAAAGAATTAGCCAAAACGATCAAGAAACAGCGTGAAGCAGAACAAGCCGCCGCAATTCAAGCTGGTGCAGGGAGCCAACCAGCAGCTACAGGCCCAGCTAAAGCGCCCACCCCTATTGCTGGAAGTAAGCCCTCGTCTTTCTATTTCTACAATGAAACTTTCCTGAAAAAAGGGCGGAAAGATTTTGCTCGGAATTGGGGCGAACGAAAACTCGATGATAACTGGCGGCGAAGTAATAGGATTGCTCCTGGGAGCGCCGACGAGGCAACCGGAAGTGATAGCAGCCGTACAAATGCAGCAGCAGATGCTGAATTCAAGGATATATTCGCCAATATTCCAAAATCAGAGGCCGAACTGGCTGTGATTCACGTGGCCACTTATGAAGCTATGTACCAGCTTGGTACGCTCTTCAGAGACCGTCTGCAAAATAATAGACGGTGCACGGGTACGCTTGAGGAGATGCAAACCCGTTATCCTGACACGGCCCGCTATGAAAAAGAAACCTGGTATTATTGCTACTTGGCGTTTAAGGATCTAACCAACCTTGAGCGCGCACAATTTTACTATGATAAACTGGTGGAAAAGTATCCTAAAAGCGCTTACGCACGCACACTCACGGATCCTAATTTCCTTAACTCCACCAAAGAGCGGGAGCGGGAACTCAATAAATATTACGAAGCGACCTATTCTCTTTTCCAAAAAAGAGCCTATAAGGAAGCCTTTGATCGATGTGAGGATGCCCCCAAAAAGTTTGGCTCGCAAAATCAGCTTGCTGCAAAATTCGCCTTGCTTAGCGCACTTTGTACAGGAAACCTTAGTGGGAATGAAGCTTATTGCGCGGCATTAGGCGAACTAATCAAACGATACCCGGATAGTCCGGAAGCTACACGTGCCAAGGAGATAGCTCGCTTGCTGGCTTGCAAAGGTTTTGAAGTGGATGAAAAGAAAAAGAATGAAACTCCAATTGACGATGGGTTCACGCGCGAGGATGATAAACTGCACTATTTCATAGTGGCACTTACCGGAGAAGATGTGCGCCTTGATGATGTAAAGGCAGCTGTTTCCGATTATAACAGCGAAAACCATAAGTCAGAACAGCTCCGAATTTCTAATATTTTTCTCGGTACAGATACGAATACCCCAATCATAGTCATTCGAAAGTTCGATACCAAAGAACAAGTAATGCGTTATTACAAAGAGGTAAAAACCCAAAAAGAATTCCTAGGTGAAACGGGCAAGAAAACCTACAACAAAGAAATGTTTGCTGTGACACAGGAAAACTACCGTCGGATACTAAAGAACAAGACCCTCGACCGTTATCGAGAGTTTTTTGAAGAAAACTACTTAAAAAAGTAAAAACAATAGGAATAGATGCACATCGAGGCACAAGGGTTTTGAACCTTGTGCCTCGATTTTTTATATAAGTTATCCCATTCCATACACAAAATGGCAAAATACAAACTCACCCTCGAATACGACGGATCTCGCTACTCTGGTTGGCAACTCCAAAAAAATGAGCGCTCCATTCAAGGAGAACTCATACAAGCAGCAGCTAAAATATTTGAAGATCAACCAGTAGAAGTTTATGGCGCAGGCCGGACGGATGCTGGGGTGCACGCACGAGGGCAAGTAGCCCATTTGGAGGTCGCGGATACACGCTTATCTCCAGAACAGATTAAAATAAGTCTGAACGATGAACTTGGGCACGCGATTAACATTCTGCATGTAGAGAAGGCCCATCCAAAATTTCACGCTAGGCACGATGCCCGTAGTCGCAGCTACACCTACCAGATCTCTAAAAGGCGCGATGCGTTTGGAAAAAAATATGTGTGGTGGGTGAGAGACCCGCTCAATCTTAGTGCAATGCGGGATGCAGCTGCCCGTTTTGAAGGGTTTCACGACTTTCGTTCCTTTGGAGCGATAGAAAAAGAGGGTACCAGCACATTAGTTGATCTCGACAGGGTAGAAATCCGGGAAGAAGGAGACAGAATTATCTTTCACATCACCGGCTCGCATTTTCTTTGGAAAATGGTGCGCCGAATGGTGGGCGTGCTGGTAGAAGTGGGCCGAGGTAATTTGACCGGACTGGATGTCGAGACTTTTTTAAAAACGAATTCCCGAGAACCGGCACGTTTCACAGCTCCCCCCAGTGGGTTATTTCTGGAAAGGGTAGATTATTGATGTAGGAATCAACAAGGTATTGTTCACCCGGTCTTAAAAAAAGCCCCCGCACTGAAAATTCGGTGCGAGGGCTTTAAGTAGGGAAGCAATATTCGTTAAAAATGTGCTTCCAGAGCCGTTTTTGCGCTGTATTGCAGAATGTTGTGCAGCACAGAGGGTGAAGGATTGAACTGAACTTTAGGAAGTTGTGCTTTTGCAAATAACAGAGTGTTGAAATCGGAACTTACTACAGAGTCTTCCTCTATCCTGTGCGCCATTTCTACTGCTTTGCCAGCCGACAGTTCTCGGTACAGAAACTGTACCAATTGTGCATCGTATGTGTAGGTTTCTTCCATAGGCATTTTGCCGTACTTTGGCTTGTAAATAATTGAAAATTCTGGTGTAAAACACTTGCTTTGGGTGGCTTATTGCATTTCTGGTAATAAAATTTTAGAATTTAACACCACAGGAACTTAGTTGGAATAAAGGTGCAATTTTGAGGTGTCGATTTTGTCACTTTCAAGGTGCAAGGAGGGCATTTAGCGGGGTTAAAAAACCGACAAACAACGAATAGAAAGCAGAAATAAGGCCGTCAAAACGATTGTTTTATTCAGATCAAGTTCCTAACGAATTCAAGGCCCGATTGAATTGCCTACTTTTGCCCGCCAAATTTGCCGTTAATACGTGCCTAAAAGTCACCGTATCGTATGAAAGGAGTAGAACAGATAGAGCATACCCTGCACAACCTTGCTTCTCCAAAGCGAGGCCATACGTTTTGGGGCTTGGTTGTCGTCTTGGCTGTAGCCTCCCTTTTTATTTGGGCAAAGCATGGCACTTGGCTCAAGGCCCCCAATGAGGTCATGTTTTCGAAAAGCTCGGATGGTTTCAAAAACTATATGACCTCCGCCTGGCACGTACAGCAAGATTCTAGTTATGTGCATTTTGGGGGAATGAACTACCCTTTTGGCGACCATGTTCTTTTTACAGACAATCAGCCAATCTTGTGTGCGGCCATTAAATGGTGGAGCCGAAATGTGTTCGATGTTCGAGACAATGTGATTGGTATTATCCATCTGTCGCTTGTGATTTCCATCATTTTTGGTGCAGGCGTAATTTATCTATTGCTTCGAAAACTACACTTACCGGTTTGGTATGCAGGAGTGGTAGCAATGGGTATCACATTTCTTTCTCCACAATACAACCGATTCGATGGACATTTTGGGCTTTCACACATTTGGGTATTACCTATGTTGTTGCTCTTACTTTGTCGGTATGAAGAACGGCAGAGCAGACGCTATCAAAGTCTGTTGATCGGAATATTGATCTGGTTTTCATCACAGTTACACTTTTATTATCTGGGGGTTACGGCCATTTTTTTGGGGTTTTATACCTTATTCCAAATTTTGCAAGACTTTTCGGTGCGTAATATCTGGACTCGGTTGAGTCATATCGTCGTGATGGTCGTGTTGCCGTTTGCCGTGTTGAATGTTTGGATCCACTGGTCCGATTACAGCCCCGATCGTTCCGCATATCCTTATGGATTTACAGACTACATAGGGCACTGGGAAGGCGTTTTTCTGCCCTACGATTTTTTCCCAATGCACCAGTGGATCGGTCTTCACCTCACGAAGATTAGGGGGCTTGATTTTGAGGCGGAAACCTATGTTGGGCTTGCGGCTTTTGTCTTTACACTTTGGCTTATCTTCAAACGTCGTTTTCGGCTGTTTGAACCTGAATGGGAGCATGCAGCCTATCATCGGGTACACAAAAACTATCTGCGCGGCGTATGTTTCGCTGCATTTGCAATTTTAATTTTTGGTCTGGGATTCCCGTTTTCTATAAAAGGGTTGGAGTGGATGGTTGATTACCTTGGCCCGATCCGGCAATTCAGGGGGCTTGCCAGATTTACCTGGGCGTTTTATTACGCTATAAATGTTTTGTTGTTCTACATTATATGGAATAAAAGCCAGCGAATGCAATTGGAGGAGAAATGGATAGCCTGGGTAAGCTCAAAGTCGAAATTTATGGCTAAGCACATCACAAATTTTGCAAAATGGAGCCTTGCACTAATTCCATTGATCGTTTTATCTTGGGAAGCCTATTATTTTCAAAAGCATAAGCTGTTGCCTTTGATGCCTAGTCTTGCACAGCATAGTGTCGTTGCTGCTTCGCCAGACCATTGGTTAAACAAAGTAGATTTTGGCCGTTTCCAGGCCCTCATGCCGCTTCCATATTATCATGTTGGGTCGGAAAATATCTGGCTCGAAGTTTATTATCCGCTATTTCAAAGGGTGCAATACACGGCTTTACAAACGGGCGTGCCCGATATGGGGGTGAATATGAGCCGGTTAGCAATCGGCAGAATGGTTAAATCCATGCAGTTTTCACTCCTGGCCTGTGAGCCGCCAGTATTGCTTTCGGAACTTCCAGATAACCGCCCCATTGCACTCATGATTGAAATGAGTAAATGGGACGAGATGCAAAAAAAATACAGGCACTTGATCGATAAGGCTACTCCGGTTTATCAGAACTCAGAGCTCAAAATAATGGCATTAGTGCCAGATAGCATTCGGGCATGGTCGCAACAGGCAGCGCAAAGCATTGCTTTAGAGGATCGTCGGGCAACCATCGATGCTGGCGACGACTTTCGTAGCGAAATAAAGCCATTGTGGCACGCAAGTCTCCATTTTGACTCGAACAATACCAGTGAACATATTTTTCAAGGCAAAGGCGCGGGCCAGGGAAATCTGGGGGACACTACCTGGATTTGGAAAAAACCTATGCCGAAAGGAACGTATGATTTTAGCATTTGGACTAAGGTAGACGAGGATATGGGCATGACTCAAGAGGTTAAATTTTTGGAGAATAGCCTTGCCGACGCGCATCAGATTTCTTTTAGAAAGGAAACCCTGCGTTCAGAAATTAAGACCATTGTGAATGGCTGGGCTTTGTATGTACTAAGCTTTGAAGTGTTGGAAGATCAATCAACTATGGGCATTTTTCTACATAAAAAGAATGCAAATGCGCCATTTTGGTACGACGAAGTCCTGATAAAAGACAAAAACTTCAATTTGTATCACCGCGAATCAGGTTGGGTAATGCGGAATAATTATTGGTATAAACTGCCCAAAAACTGATCACCGCTACCATGTAACGCCATGCAAATACTGTTAAAAAACGCCCGCATTTTCGATGGCAATACTGAAAGCCAGCCTAAAGACCTGCTTATTCGAAACGGCCATATTGAAGAAATTGGAGACCGAATAGCCGCATCGAAAGGCGTAGAAATATGGGAGTCCTCCAATCTGTGCGTATCTCCAGGATGGTTGGATGTCGGAGTATACTCTGCTGACCCGGGCTTTGAACATCGTGAGGATTTGACCTCAGCTGCGCTAGCCGCTATTGCTGGAGGTTTTTCAGCAATAGCTTGCTTCCCAAATACGGATCCAGCGCTTCATACCAAGTCAGAGGTTTTGTATGTGAAAAACAAATCGACAGGTTTGCCGGTGCATTGTTACCCGATCGGAGCGATCTCACAAAACTGTGATGGCAAAGATTTGGCTGAACTTTTTGATATGCACGCAGCTGGCGCGATCGCCTTTAGTGATGGTAAACGTGCTGTGCAGGATGCAGGACTTTTGCTCCGGGCCCTGCAATATGCCCAGGCTTTCAAGGGCTTGGTCATTAATGTGCCACACCATAAAACCATTGCTGCCGGAGGCCAAATGCACGAAGGCGTGATGAGTACCACGCTAGGTTTGAAAGGCCTTCCGGCATTGGCTGAAGAACTTATGGTACAGCGCGACCTAAGTCTGTTGGAATATTCCGAGGGACGGCTTCATATCCACTTGGTTTCTACAGCGAGGAGCGTTGCACTCATTCGAGCAGCTAAACAATCTGGCCTGTCCGTAACCGCCTCTGTAGCGGTGGCAAATCTTTGTTTTACGGATGAAAAGCTTGCAGCGTTTGATTCCAACTGGAAGATTGTCCCCCCACTTCGCAGCCAATCGGACACCGAAGCATTGGTCGAGGGATTATTGGACGGGACTATTGACTTCATTTGTTCGAATCACACGCCATGGCACCAAGAGGCCAAAAATCTGGAGTTTCCCTATGCCGAATTCGGGATGATTGGTTTGGAAACAAGCTTCGCATTATGCCGAACTTTTTTGAACAAGGAATTGAATGTCAATGATTTAGTTGAAAAAATGAGCCTGGCACCACGTCGGATTCTGGGCTTGTCCATTCCAAAAATCAGCCAAGGTGAGCCTGCCGAAATGACGGTGTTCGATCCTGATGCCGAATGGGTTTTCGAAGAAAAAAACATTCGCTCGAAGTCTCGTAACACGCCTTTTATTGGCCAAAAATTCAAAGGGAAGGTGCTGGGGGTAATAAGTGGCAAGTAGCAAGCCTGTGGGATTGGTTATTTGGTTAATTGGGGATTTGGTTATTTGAGGTGCCTAAGCTTGGTATTTATACGTTATTAACCAGATGCTGCACTTTGCGCTTAAGCAAACATAAATACCAAGCTTAGGCACCTCAAATAACCAAATCCATAATTAACCAAATCCCCAATTTAAAGAAATTATGCCTTCTCGCCAACCCTCCGCATTCGATTGGTTTTTAATGATTTTCCTTGCTACGATTTGGGGGGCATCTTTCTTTTTTATCAAGCGCTCAGTAGTGATTTTTAGTCCGATGCAAATGGCAATGTGGCGCATGGTGTTTGCCACAGCGGTTTATTTACCCATTGCAGCAGCCTATTGGTCAAAGATTGACTGGCGGCGTTGGAAACCTTTGGTTATTGTTGCCTTTTGTGGCTCGGCCATCCCCAATTTCTTTTTCGCGGTAGCGCAACAGCACGTCAATAGTAGCCTCGCCGGCGTACTCAATTCGCTCACGCCGCTCTTTACACTCATGATTGGCACGGCATTTTTTTCCATGCAGTTCTCTCGAGAAAAAGTGCTGGGTGTGGCGATTGGTTTGGGTGGGGCAGTGATCCTTGTACTTTTTAACGCCAGTAGCGGAGTGTCGGGCAATGCCTTTTTTGCCAGTCTTTGTGTGCTTGCCACGATTTGTTATGCGATCAACGCGAATACCGTAAACACTCATTTGCGCGACATTCCACCTGCAGGCATTGCATCGGCGGCCTTCGTAATCACTGGAGCCTTTTTTGTCGCAGGACTTTGGCTATCTGGTGGTTGGGATACAGCCTGGCAGCATCCAGACGGCATAAAAGGCCTTGGCTACATTTTGTATCTGTCAGTAGTGGGTACAGTAATCGGCTCCATTTTGTACTTCTGGCTTTTGCAGCGCACGAGCGCCATATTTGCCACCTCTGTAACCTACCTTTTACCAATAGGTGCCATTGTCATTGGCGCTTTAGACGGAGAGGCCATTGGTCTGATTGACTTTGTGGGTACTGCGGTAATTTTAGTAGGCGTATATTTGGCTAGAAAGTAGGCTTTAAGAACGTGTTAGACATCCTATTTTTTCAGTAATGCATTCAATGCTGAGAATAACTCCTCCACAGGTTTGCCAACGGGCGCGTTTTTGTCTCCCCAAACTACCCTACTCACCATGTCGCCTTCTTGAAATTCCAAAAAGGAATAGGTATTACCAGGGTGATTGAACTCCATTTGAGTCAAGCCAAGTGCTTTTATAGTCTTAAAAAGTGCTTTTGCTTTTTTGCCCTTAGTTTTATCAGTCTCCGTGGTGTTCCCCAGGATGTCGCGATTGAAAATCTGGCCGTTTTCAAGTAGGATGTTCGACTTTTCTTTTCCAACAAAGCCACCACCATTGCCCCAGCGGATTTGTTTTTCGGGGAGTTTGTCAGCAGCGAACTTAGCCTGTTTGCAGGCTAAATAAATCAAGGTGGTAGCTAGAATAGTCAGGGAAATGAGGGTGAATTTCATTGATAATCAATGTTTTGAAAAGTAAATTGTTGTTTTATTTAGACCGCGTTCCTTAATTCTAAAGACGTTTTGCCGCGCTGCTGTTAATCTAAAAAAGTAGAATTAGCATCAGTCCATCAAATCTTTACCGATGTCGCGACGAAAATATTTTCCTTCAAATTGAATCACTTTTGCATTTCGATTGGATTTGCGCAAAGCACTTGGAATGTCTTTCCCCAAACTGGTAAGCGCAATGACTCGGCCTCCGGCAGTAACGCACTCTCCTTCTTTGGTTTGGGCAGTGCCAGCATGAAACGCGATGCCGTCTTTTACTTGATCCAGGCCATTGACGACTTTCCCTTTCTCATAATCGCCCGGGTATCCGCCGCTGACTAAGAACACAGTGGTAGCGGTGCGTTTGTCCGATTTGATTTTGACACGACCCAAAGTGCCCCGAGCACAATGGTCGAACAAAGTCACGAGGTCATTTTTGAGGCGAGGGAGTACCACCTCCGTTTCTGGGTCGCCCATACGGCAGTTGTATTCGATAAGGAATGGCTCACCACCCACACTAATAAATCCAAAGAAAATGAACCCATTGTACGGGATCATTTCTTTTTTCAATCCTTCTACGGTAGGTCGAATAATACGATCTTCTACTTTTTGCCACATCAAATCATCCACAAAAGGCACAGGACTTACGGCGCCCATACCTCCAGTATTCGGCCCGGTATCGCCCTCCCCGATGCGTTTGTAATCTTTTGCTTCTGGCAGTATTTTATAGGTTTTACCGTCGGTCAGTACAAAAACGCTAAATTCAATACCCGACAAAAAGGCTTCTACCACTACACGGGCACTAGCAGCGCCAAACTTTCCACCGAGCATTTCCCGCATTTCAGCATCTGCTTCTGGCTGGCTTTGGCAAATAATTACGCCTTTCCCGGCAGCCAAACCGTCGGCTTTCAAGACAATAGGAAGTGCATGGCTTTTTAAATAGGCTAAGCCAGCCTCCAGTGTTTCTGGCGTAAATTCTTGATAACTAGCCGTTGGGATCTTGTGCCGAAACATAAATTGCTTGCTCCAGGCTTTACTACCTTCCAGCACAGCCCCTGCTTTTGACGGACCGATGATGGGGATTTTTTTCAAATGATCCCGCTCCTGAAAATAGTCCCAAATGCCACGCACAAGCGGTTCTTCTGGGCCGACGATGACCATTTCAATCTGATTTTCCACTACAAATTTTTCAATAGCATGAAAATCCAAGGGGCTGATCGGTACGTTTTGCCCGTAAGCAGAGGTTCCAGCGTTGCCTGGCGCGATAAAAAGTTGAGCACAGCGTTTGCTTTGCGCTAATTTCCATGCAAACGCGTGTTCTCTCCCACCAGAGCCGAGGAGAAGGAGACGGAAAGAATTTTGAGTGGCCAATGTGGTCAAAAATTGAATGTAAGCGCTATTTGGGTTTTGCATTTATCAGCTAGACTAAGCCGGAACAGTATTACGGGCTACTGCCCAAAAACATACTGAACAATATTAGCACCCATTTGCAGGGCTTTTGTGCGCAATTCTTTTGGGTCATTGTGTATATCATCCCAGCCATCACCGAGGTCGGTTTCAAAGTTGTAGTAGCAGACCAGACGCCCCTGGTAAAGCAGTCCAAAGCCCTGTGCTGGCTTGCCATCATGCTCGTGAATCTTTGGAAGCCCGTTATTAAAATCGTATTTCTGATGATAAATCGGGTGGCTAAAGGGAAGCTCCACGAAGTCAAGTTCTGGGAAAATTTTTTTCATGGCGGGACGCACAAAGGGATCAAGCCCAAAGTCATCGTTCAAAATTAGAAAACCACCGCCTTCAAGGTAGGCCCGCATATTGCGCGCTTCAAGGTCGCTAAAAAGCATATTTCCATGTCCGGTAGCATACACGATTGGGTAGTTGAACACCTCGGCACTACCGGGCTCTACGGTTGCGTAATCTGTGGCATCAAAGTTGGTTCGGAGGTTTTCGTTGCAAAATTTAGCGAGATTTTTTAAGGAATTGACATCGTTGTACCAATCGCCGCCACCGCTGTATTTGAGCAAGGCAAGCTTGAGGGTAGGCGGAGTTGTAACAACGCTAAAAGCAGTGGCCAAAAGGAATGTAAATACTAATATTGTGTAGCGCATTTGTTTGAAAATAAGTAATTATTCACACGTTTCCAAGTCAAAACTTTGAATCGTCTACGTGGTTCAAAAAATCCTGAATTTCTCCCACTACAGATTGGACACAGCCGTCTTCAAAGGGCGATTTCAGGTTGGCAAGCTTTAGTAGATTAAGAAACGACTGACTTCCGCCTGCCTGGCACAATCGAAGATAATCTGCCCATGCGGTGTTGTGATCATGACGGTCTTTTACCCAAAACTGGAAAGCACAAATTTGAGCCAAGGCATAATCTATGTAATAGAATGGGGAGTTGAAAATATGGCTTTGTTTGTGCCAGAAACGCCCTTTTTCCAGGTGCTCAATTCCATCGTAATCCCGATGGGGCAGGTAGGTTGCTTCAAGATCCAGCCAAACGGCATCACGCTCGGCAGGGGTCATGTGCGGATTTTCGTACACAATGTGCTGAAATTCATCCACAGCAACACCGTAAGGTAAAAACTGTATTGCACCAGCTAGGTGCATGAAATGATACTTGTCAGTCTGATCCCCGAAAAATAGGCGCATCCATGGCCAAGTGAAAAACTCCATACTCATGGAGTGTATTTCGGCGGCATCTGCCGTAGGCCAATGGTATTCTTCAAATGGAAAGTCGCGACTGTTCCAAACCTGGAATGCATGGCCTGCTTCATGGGTAAGCACATCAATATCCCCACTCGTGCCATTGAAATTGGAGAAAATGTAAGGTGCGGCAAATTTGCTGATGTAGGTACAATATCCGCCAGTAGCTTTTCCATCACGGTTTACCAAATCCATAAGATTGGCGGCCTGCATTTGGGTAAAAAAAGCATCCGTATCTGGGCTTAGTTCGTGGTACATTTTGGCCGCGTTCGCCACAATTTGCTCAGGAGTTCCAATGGGCTTGGGGTTTCCACTGGCAAATTTGTATTCTTCATCATAGATTTTTAGGTCTTTAATCCCTAGTCTTTTGTGTTGGCGCTCGTAAAGGGTGGTAGCCATGGGGACAATATGCTCACGAACTTGCCGCCGGAAATTTGCCACCATTTCGGGTGAATAGTCTGAGCGGTGCATTCTGGCATAACCTACTTCAGTGAAGGTGCGAAAACCGAGTTTCTGGGCCATTCCATGCCGTAACTTCACCATCTGATCAAATATGTTTTCTACGGCATCAGCATTTTCTGCATAGAAATTCCATTTTGCGGTGGTGGCTTTTTTTCTGGTCAAACGATTATCGGAAAGTTCAATGGGCAGTAGGCTGCTGAGGTTGTAAGAAGTACCCTCAAAATCAACCTTTGCCCGGGCTTTTATTTTAGTGTACTCCGTGCTTAGGGCATTTTCTAGTTTTAGATCTTCGAGGATACTTGGTTGGAATGTTTTGAGTGAAACCTCTGCTAAGGTGAAAAGCTGGTTTCCCAATTTTTCAGCCAAAATCGCACGAAATGGAGAGGCAAGCAGGGCTTGGTAAAAGCGATTGTTTAAAGCCTCAAAGCTGGGGGATTGCTCGTCAAAATATTGGTTTTCAGCCTCGTAGAAAGGGTCTGATGTGTTAGAAGTATGCCGAATATAGCACAAATTGAACATCGAACCGAACTCCTCGCGAACCGTTACAATATCAGTTAGTGCCGCCTGTTGTTTGGCCGAATCAGATGCGGCTATAAATTGGGAGAGATGTTTTTCGAAGATTTGAGAAAGCGCTGTTATGTCAGGGCGTACGTACGGGAAGTCATTAAAATTAACGACAGGAGCAGGTAAGAATGTTCTATTCATGATAGCGTGGGTTTGGAGAATTGGGGGCGGCTTTCAGGGCAAAAATACAGGAAACCGGGTCGATTTATGCTTTATTTACAAAGCATTCTAGGTTGAAATCAAATCAAATCTTTATTTTCGCCACAAAAACAGCAAAATTATGCGAATTGTACTATCTCTTTTGTTCAACCTTGCCTTTTTTGGACTAATTGCTGCTCAAAGCACGGCTTATGTCATTCATTTCGGTCCCACGGCTGGGCTTCAAAAATGGGATAACGCTTCCGGGCGTGAACCATTGTTTCAATATCATGCTGCGCTCAGCATGGAAGGCATTAATAATGAAGACAGCCGGGGATCTTTCTACATGCAACTTGGCTATCATGTAAAAGGAAGTGCCACACGGTATCGGTTCTTCAATATTAATTCCGGGGCTCCGGGCGGTACTTTCACGGAACGGTTTAAGTTCAATAATTTTTCTTTTTCACTCGGCGCCAAGCAACGGTTTAAAGAAAGTAACAGTGGCCGAGTCCGTTATTTTTACTTTGGCGGACTTCGTGGCGACTACACTTTTAGCACCAATATTGATAACCTCGGCGGCGGTTCAAATACCTGTAACCCTGGGTTTTATCCGCTTATGGGAGGAGTTCAACGCTGGATGGCCGGGTTCTCTGCTGGAGGTGGCATTGAATTTGATTTAAGTGAACTCGTTGGGGGGCAAATCCAGCTGTCCATTAACCCAGACGTGACACCTCAATATAGACAAAACGCAATCCCCAATGTGATCGATATTTGCAATCAAGGGGCAATATACAATATACCGGAAAGGCGTATCCGCAACACAACAGTAGAACTTTCTGTGGGCCTTCGGCTGCTGAAGAAAGTTATTGTAGTTGATTAGTAGCAAGTTACAAGGTTCAAAACCCCGATCAACATTTGAAACTTACGAACTTGAAACTTGTTACTTATTTAATTCCTCCCAATATTCTACCGCGCGCCGAGTGTGTGGAACGCAAATAGAACCACCGACTAAATTAGCGACCGCGAAAACCTCAAAAATCTGTTCAGTAGTTACCTCCAGTTCGTGGCATTTGCCTAAGTGATATTTGATACAGTCGTCGCAACGTAACACCATTGAAGCCACAAGGCCAAGAAGTTCTTTTGTTCTTACATCAAGTGCTCCTTCTTGATAGGTTTGGTTGTCGAGACTCCAAAAGCGTTTGATTACTTTGTTGTCCTGTGCCAAAATACGCTCATTCATGCGGGCACGGTAGTCGTTGAATTCTTTTACAATTGACATTTTTTTATTTGTTGGTTGATAATTTCGCAAAATTAGGAACGCGGTTGGAATAAAGGCTTTTGGCCTAAAACTACTTCCCAAAGACAAAGACCACCTTTTATTGTTCATCAATTATTACCCGTAAAAAAATGCTCCGTGCTGCTCTTTTGGATCTTTACAACGGCGAACAAAATCGCGGCATCCCGATGCTGAAAAGTATTTTGAGCCGATACGACGAAGTAATGGATTTTGACCATTTCGATGTACGCGCCAAGTGCGAAATTCCTGATCTTTCCTACGACATTTACCTTTTTTCTGGCGGCCCGGGAGATCCACTTGAAAGTGGTGGAAATTGGCAAGCTCCCTTTTTTAAACTAATTGAGGATCTCTGGCAGCACAATCAGCAAACTTCCGAGGCAAAAAAACATTGTTTTTTTATCTGTCATTCTTTTCAAATGGCGTGTCATCATTTTGGCCTTGGCGAAGTGACCCAACGATATAAAATGTCATTTGGCACTTACCCTGTTTATAAAACGCATGAAGGGAAAGCAGAACCATATTTTGAAGACCTGCCCGACCCGTTTTATATCGCCGATTTTCGGCGCTATCAGGTGGTGAACCCAAAGCACAAAAGATTCAAGGAACTCGGTGCCAAGATTTTATGTCTCGAAAAACTGCGTCCACATGTTCATTATGAACGAGCGATCATGGCTGTAAGGTTTAGTCGGGAGATGATTGGAACACAATTTCATCCAGAGGCAGACCCGGGAGGCTTACTACAATATTTCTTGGAAGAAGAACGAAAAAAATCAATTGTGGAGGAGCATGGCGCCTCACGGTATGATAGAATGATCCGAGATTTGGCGAACCATGGCAAAATTCAACGCACCTTCGAAACCCTGATACCTGCCTTTTTGGAGGGCGCGCTGGAGGAATTGGAAGAACTTGAATACGTCTGATGTGCTTAGAAACTGTTTCTTAAACAAAAGCGGTTCAAAGCAAGACTGCTTTGAACCGCTTTTTGCAAAAAGGAGTGGACTCAAAATAGGGCCAACCCTTTAAAAATCAAGCACTGACGTTCTGCTCCAAATAAGAGATCGCTTGACCTACAGTTTGGATGCCTTCTGCTTGCTCGTCGGGAATAGACACATCGAATTCTTTTTCAAATTCCATGATCAGTTCTACGGTATCGAGCGAGTCGGCGCCGAGGTCGTTGATGAAGCTTGCCTCGAGGGTCACTTCAGATTCGTCAACGCCCAATTTGTCAATGATAATTTTTTTTACGCGGTCGGCTACGTTTGCCATGATTTTCAAAACTTGTTGGTGAAAAAAATTCAATTTTTCAGGGGGCAAAGAAACGCCAACTGGCAGGTTTATCAAACCTTTTGACCTTATTTTTTTATCGACCAGCAAATAAATAATATCCCCCCTTTTTGTAAATCAAACACTTAGCTGCTTTTCAAGCAGGTTAAAAAGAGGAAGCAGCTTAAATCTTTTCTGTTGTTTCTGATTTTTATGGACAGAAATGAAGCGCCATTCGGTTGGTAAGCTTGCCGGCTATTGCTATTTTTGCGCCAAAAGACTTATTGTAAGTTTTACACTCAAAATTTAAAAAAAGAATGACACTCTCGGAAGCGGCAGCATTGCTTGAAAAAAACAAATCACCCATACGCAAAGATGGTTCACAATTTACCAAAATCGTCGCCACAGTAGGGCCTGCATGTAGCTCTCCGGAGATGCTCCTAGAACTTATTCAAGCAGGTGTAGATGTTTTCCGCCTCAACTTTAGCCATGGTTCTCACCAAGACCATCTACAGGTTATTCAGCGCATTCATGCTATCAATGAAAAGTATAAGCTCCACATTGGCATTCTTGCTGATTTGCAAGGCCCCAAGCTTAGGGTTGGCAAAATCAAAGACAATGCGCTTCACCTGGCCGAGGGTGATATCATTACCATTACAAATGACGAGAAGGCGGAGGGTACAAAGGATAATATTTACATGTCTTACGACCAATTTGCCGAAGACTGTGAAGTGGGCGAGCGCATTATGATGGACGATGGCAAATTGATTTTTGAAGTGGCTGAAACCAACAAAAAAGATACTGTTCGCCTAAAAGCACTTCATGCAGGTATCCTCAGCAGCAACAAAGGCGTAAATCTGCCTGACACAAACGTAAAACTTCCAGCCCTTACTAAAAAAGATAAGGAAGACCTTGATTTCATTATTACACAAGATGTCAACTGGATTGCACTCTCTTTTGTGCGCCGGGCTGCAGACCTTGATCCGGTAAAAGAAGCCCTAGAAAAAGCAAATCATCAGGCCAAGGTCATGGCTAAAATTGAGAAGCCTGAAGCGGTCAAAAACCTGCGCGAAATAATCCGGGCCAGTAATGGAATCATGGTAGCTCGTGGAGATTTAGGGGTAGAAATGCCGATTGAACAACTGCCAATGACGCAAAAAGACATTATCCACATGTGTATGCAATATGCCAGACCGGTTATCGTAGCTACGCAAATGATGGATAGTATGATACAAAACCCTTCCCCGACTCGGGCCGAAGTGACGGATGTAGCCAACGCCGTGCTGGATGGCGCCGATGCAGTAATGCTTAGCGGCGAGACCTCCGTAGGAAAATATCCAAAATTGGTCATCCAATATATGTCTAGAATAATTGGGGAAGCAGAAAAGCAGTATTGGCCACAAATCAATACCCGCCGCCCTGTTCCATCGCCACAATTTATGCTCTATCACTCAGATGTGATTTGTTTTAGTGCCTGCAACGTTGCGGAACAACTTGGCGCAAAAGGCATTGTTGGGCACACCTCTTCAGGGTATACCGCGTTCAAAATCAGTAGCTTCCGTCCTAAATCAAAAATCTTAATCTTTAGTGATAACCACACTAAATTAGGTGCGTTCAACCTTTTGTGGGGCGTTCAATGCTTTTTTTACAATCGCTTTACTACGACGGATGAAACCATCCAAGATTGTACCGATATCCTAAAAGAAAGTGGCTTTGTCAAAACCGGAGACACCATTATAAATACAGGCTCTATGCCTATGGGACGCCGCTTGCAGACCAATATGTTAAAAGTAACCGTGGTGGAATGAATGGGTTGGGGATTTGGTAAGATGGTTAGTTGGTGATTTGGTTAGCTGGGGATTTGGTTATGGTGCTGATGCTTGAGATTGCACCATAACCAAATCCCCAAATCCCCAGCTAACCAAATCCCCAAAAAAACACCCTCAATAGCCAACATCTCCGAATTTCCCGCACTTATCTTTGCGCCCTATGACTGAACCGCATCCACTCAAGATTTACAATACCCTTTCAGGAAAAAAGGAAGAATTCCGCCCTATCACCCCAGGCCATATCGGGATGTATGTCTGCGGCCCTACCGTGTATAATGAGGTGCATCTTGGTAATTGCCGAACCTTTTGCAGCTTCGATACCATTTACAGGTACTTGTTACACCTGGGCTATAAAGTGCGTTATGTGCGCAACATAACAGATGTCGGCCACCTGACCGACGATGGAGAGGATCGTATGGCAAAAGGTGCAAAAATTGCCCAACTCGAACCTATGGAAGTAGCACAACGCTACACGGTGGGCTTCCATGATATGATGCGGATCTTCAACACCTTGCCCCCAAGCATCGAACCTCGCGCCACCGGCCACATACTCGAGCAAATCGAAATGGTACAGCAAATCCTGGATAAAGGATTGGCGTACATGATCAATGGATCAGTGTATTTCGATGTACCCAAATTTGACGCAGCAAATGAAGGGGTTTACGGATCAGTAAGTGGCCGTATCCTTGAAGATCTTTACACTGAAACCCGGGAGCTGAAAAGCCAGGAAGAGAAAAAACACCCGGCCGACTTTGCTATCTGGATGAAAGCTCGCCCACAGGATTTGATGATCTGGAATAGCCCCTGGTCAGTCGGTTTCCCAGGGTGGCATTTGGAGTGCTCTGCTATGAGTACCAAATATTTGGGGAAAACATTCGATATCCATGGCGGAGGCAACGACCTCAAATTTCCGCACCATGAAAATGAAGTAGCACAAAACTATGGCGCATGCGGATGTCATCCCGCCAATTATTGGGTGCACACCAATATGTTACTGCTCAATGGCAAGAAAATGAGCAAAAGTGATGGCAATACCATTTCACCAACAGAGCTTTTCACCGGCGACAGCGAGCATACAAGCAAATCATACTCGCCTATGGCTGTGCGCTTTTTTATGCTTCAAGCGCACTATCGAAGCACACTTGATATTACAGATGATGGCTTGATGGCGGCTGAAAAAGGTTTTATTAAAATCATGGAAACCAACAGGATACTGCAAAGTCTGCCCGTGGATGCCCGTGCTTTCGATGGCTCTGAATCGGATACAGATCGAACTATTTTAGCCTTGGTTCATGATGCCTTTGCTGGTATGGACGATGACTTCAATACAGCGATCTCCATTGCTTCCTTAAATGAAATAGGGAGTTTTGTACATAAATTGGTCAACCAGCAATTAGGATCGAGTGAAATAGCCCCCTGGGTTATTGAACGCATGAAAACGGTATTCGGCACCATTCTTTTTGACATTTTTGGACTAAAAGATGAATCCAATTCAAGCCAAGATAGCGGAACGCTGGAAGGGCTGATGGCACTTATTCTTGACATTAGAGGATTAGCACGAGATCAAAAGGACTGGACAACAAGCGACAAAATACGCGATACGCTATCTGCGGTAGGGATCACAGTAAAGGATGGAAAAGAAGGCGTAAGTTGGGCAAAAGCGTAATGTTTATGTTACACACAAATACGAGCCCCTCGGAGTGCGCTTCAAGGGGCTCGTGCTTGTGTGTCGTTTTCGTCAACTTTTCAAAACAGTAAGCGGTGTCCCACCATTTTGACTGAAATTCGCATCTTCAATATTGTAGTGCGGTTATCTGAACGCTAAAATATACTCGACCATGCCCACTGACGATAGAATCCGCAAAAGAGGAGCTGCCCGAATGCCAATACTCATTTTGGGGTTTAGTATGACAGCCTTTTACATTATACTAGGATCATGGCTATTCTTGGATAAAACCTTTCTAGCTTACATCCCAGCAGAATTTCGAAATATTTTTGCCGGTATGTTACTGGTATATGGCATCTATAGGGGCTGGAGGGTCTATGCCGATCACTTTTAAAAGACGCTGTTATGCTACGCAAACTTTTGATTTTTACGATTTTAACCCTGCTCTGGATTTCTTGTGCCGAGCGCGACAAGTCGGGCAAAGCACTTGACACCATAACTACCGGTGAAATAACCATCGCAGTAGAGGAAGGTTACAAGCCAGTGATTGCCTCGTGCATTGACGTTTTTGACTCCATTTACCGAACTGCAAAAATTATTCCCCATTATGTCTCGGAGGGGGAGGCGGTCAACTCCTTGATCCAAGATTCAGTGCAAGTCATTATCATTGGTCGGCAACTGACCTCAAAAGAGGCAGAGTATTTTAAATCCCGAGGATTTTCTCCGCCCACCACACCTATCGCCTATGATGCACTGGCGTTTGTGCTCAACCCTTCCAATATGGATACAGTATTAACCATCCAACAGGTAAAAGACATACTTATTGGGAAAATTACAGCTTGGAAGGATGTCAATCCCAAATCAAAATTAGGAACCCTCCAACTGGTATTTGATAATCCAGGTAGTGGAACGTTGCGTTATGTACGCGATTCTGTGGTCGGAGGGCAAGAGCTTTCCAAACAAGCCTCTGCATTGAAAAACAATGAAGAGGTGATTGAATATGTGAGCAAAAACAAAAATGCCATTGGTGTTATTTCGGCAAACTGGATTTCAGATACGGATGATGGAGGGGTGCAAAAATTCATGCGCGAAATAAGAATAGCTGATGTGGCCAAAGAGACTGGGAAGGAAGGTTATGGTCCTTACCAAGCTTTTCTTGCCACTGGCGACTACCCTTTTAAGCGCACCATATACATCATCAATGCGCAAGCCCGACGCAATGGCCTTGGGGCTGGGTTTGCCTCTTATTTGGCCAAAGATGGCCAACGAATTATGCTCAAAGATGGACTTTTGCCAGCCAACGCAGTAACTCGTTTGATTAAATCAAGCCATTGAGCAAGGTGTGAATAATAACTCGTTACTTTCAGGCAGAATATTCACACGATCCTCAAATTCAAACGTTTAGCAAAACATCTGCCTCAGGTGTTTATTTAGCCCTAGAAATTCGTCTCTAAAAATAGAACTTCGCCGCGCTGTAAATTAGGCAAGTGAAGTGTGCATCAGTTTTAAAACACAAAACTTTTTCCGAACAATGACAAATCTTCTGAAAAAAGCCCTTTTCCTTGGGGCAATCTTTTTTGCTCAAACGGCTTTTGGCCAAAGCCACGCAGCGGGCAATGAGGCTATGCAGCTTGAAGACTGGGACAAGGCTATCAGTGTATTTTCTGGTTTAACCCAGGCCAATCCAGCTGATCAAAGTGCTTTTTTGAGCCTTGGCAATGCCTACCTTGCGAAAGGTGATAAGGATAAGGCGCTGGCTAATTTCAACGCTGCATATGCTGCAAAATCTGATGGCCCAATGGCTTTTGTGGCTAATGGTCGCATCCTTTTGCTTCAAAACAATAGTGCTGAAGCAGACAAACAGTTTGCAAAAGCAAAAAAGAACGCCAGAAAAGACATGACCACCTGGCGCCAGATTGGAGAATCCTACTTTTATTATAAAGAGCCGGGTGCAAAAAAACCTAATTTAACTCGCGCAGAAGGCTATCTCAAAGAAGCACTCGAGGTCTCTTCCAAAGATTTCGCGCTGCAAATGTCACTTGGCGCTTGCTACAAAGAAATGTCAAATGGTGGCCCGGCGGCTCAGCACTATGAGTACGCAGAGGCCATAGAACCTCAAAATCCGCTGCCAAAATTGATGCTGGCTAAAGTATACCGAATCGCTAAGGTGCCAGAAAAACCGATTATTTTTTATAACAAAGCCATCCAAACAGCACCAAGTTATACTCCTGCTTTACGCGGCAAAGCGGAGTACCTCTTCTTTGTACTTTATAAATATGTGGATGCTACTCAAGCTTACAAAGAGCTGGTAGCAAAGGGTGCTGATGTGACAATCGAAGACGAAATGCAGTTAGCCAACTGTTATTACCTGATTAAAGACTGCAAATCTTGCAGCGATCTGGTAGAAAAAATCCTCCAAAAAGACCCTACCAAAAACTACTTAAGGCGCCTACAAGCCTACTGTGATTACGAAAATGGCGACCTAGAGCGGGGTTTGAAAATACTAAACGAGTATTTTACAATTGTTGTGCCAGAGAAACTCCTGCCATCTGATTATGAGTATCATGCCAAGTTTTTGATACAAACTAAAGGCGATACAACTCAAGCCATCAATGATTACAAAAAAGTAATTGAAATGGACAGCAGCAAATGGACGCTTTATGAGGACATTGATAAGTTGGAATGGGCGCGTAAAGACTATTGTGGTGCCTTAAAAGTGTATAAAATGTACCTTGATTCTGTAGCAACGCCAAAGGCAACAGAATGGTACAACTTAGGTATGCGTAACTATTTCTGCAAAGAGGATTCAATGCACTACCAAAATGCTGAAAAGGCTTTTGCAAAAGTTACAGAAATTAACCCGGCAGCTACAATAGGCTGGCTTTGGGCGGCAAAATCTGCGGCATTTCAAGACCCTTCCCCAGACTCAATTGCGGTACACCCTGAATTGGCAAACGAATATGGCAGGGCTCGCGGCTACTATGAAAAGTATGCAGAAGTAGCTGAGCCAGAGAAGGATAAAAACAAAAAAGACCTTTTAAAAGCCTACCAATATCTGGCTTACTGCTATTTTGTGAAGGTTGAGGCCGACAAGTTTAATCCATTAATGGATAAGTGGCAAGGCTTAGAAACTGACCAAAATCAGATTCTAATTATCACAGAAATGCGCGCAGCTTTTGGAAAAGAACTGGCGCCAAAGGACGGCAGCGGAAAAAACTAACGCTCAACCTCCTACAGAAATTCATGACGGGCTTCCTGCAATTTGTAGGAGGCCCGTTGTCATTTGAAGGCGCGCGGTTGGAATTGAATTGTTCGAAAAATCAAGGTCATTTGGGCTTTCAATTTGTCAAAAACTGTCAGGCAGCGATATTATCGTCTAATGCATCTGTTGAAATGCGTACCTTCGGGGAGTTTGCCACCCCAGCGAACCAACTTTACAGAGCTCCCAACTATCGTAATCCATTGGACGAATACGAACTTATCCGAGGTTGCTTGCGCGGGTCAGCGCAGTGCCAGCGCGACTTGTACGAGCGATTCGCTGGCAAGATGTATGCGGTGTGCCTGCGGTATGCCCGCAGCAGAGAGGACGCGGCAGATATTTTACAAGAAGGTTTTTTAAAGGTTTTTACTAAATTAGGACAGTTTCAGTTTCAAGGATCGTTCGAGGGTTGGGTGCGACGCGTAATGG